>NZ_OZ244153.1:1395000-1492500 GCF_965216265.1 Kordiimonas sp. | reverse complement strand
AAGCTGTGGTGAGGTGCCAGTAACCTTTGACCCACAGATATCCGAATGGGGAAACCCACTCCTTTTGGAGTATTGCATGGTGAATACATAGCCATGTGAGGCGAACCCGGCGAACTGAAACATCTAAGTAGCCGGAGGAAAAGACATCAACAGAGATTCCCCTAGTAGTGGCGAGCGAACGGGGACCAGGCCAGTGTTATCTTTTGATCTACCGGAACCTTCTGGAAAGTAGGACCATAGTAGGTGATAGTCCTGTACGGGAAAGAAAAGAAGATAGCCTCGAGTAGGGCGGGACACGTGAAATCCTGTCTGAACATGGGAGGACCACCTTCCAAGCCTAAATACTACCATACGACCGATAGTGAACCAGTACCGTGAGGGAAAGGTGAAAAGCACCCCGATGAGGGGAGTGAAATAGAACCTGAAACCGAATGCCTACAAGCAGTCGGAGCATCCTTGTGATGTGACGGCGTACCTTTTGTATAATGGGTCAGTGAGTTAGTCTACTTAGCAAGCCTAAGCCGTTAGGTGTAAGCGTAGCGAAAGCGAGTCTGAATAGGGCGACTGAGTTAAGTGGATTAGACCCGAAACCCGGCGATCTAGTTATGAGCAGGTTGAAGGTGCAGTAACATGCACTGGAGGACCGAACCCACGTCTGTTGAAAAAGACGGGGATGACTTGTGACTAGGGGTGAAAGGCCAATCAAGCCGGGAGATAGCTGGTTCTCCGCGAAAACTATTTAGGTAGTGCCTCAGGTATTACCTACGGGGGTAGAGCACTGGATGGATGCGGGGGGCGCGAGCCTTACCAATTCTAACCAAACTCCGAATACCGTAGAGTAGAGCCTGGGAGACAGACTGTGGGTGCTAAGGTCCATAGTCGAGAGGGAAACAGCCCTGACCACCAGCTAAGGTCCCTAAATCATGTCTAAGTGGGAAAGCATGTGAGACGGCCATAACAACCAGGATGTTGGCTTAGAAGCAGCCATCATTTAAAGAAAGCGTAACAGCTCACTGGTCTAATTAAGCTGTCTTGCGGCGAAGATGTACCGGGGCTAAAGACATGTACCGAAGCTGTGGATGTGCACTTTGTGCACGTGGTAGCGGAGCGTTCCGTAAGCCGTTGAAGGTGTGGCGTGAGCCATGCTGGAGGTATCGGAAGTGAGAATGCTGACATGAGTAGCGATAAAGAGTGTGAGAGACACTCTCGCCGAAAACCCAAGGGTTCCTGCGCAAGGCTAATCCGCGCAGGGTGAGTCGGCCCCTAAGGCGAGGCTGAAAAGCGTAGTCGATGGGAAACAGGTTAATATTCCTGTACCTGATGAGATGTGACGAATACTGGTCATAGTTCTTCCTTATTGGATTGGAGGGGCTGTAAAGGTGTTCCAGGAAATAGCCTCATCATATAGACCGTACCCTAAACCGACACAGGTGGGTTGGTAGAGCATACCAAGGCGCTTGAGAGAACTATGCTGAAGGAACTCGGCAAATTGCCTCCGTAACTTCGGGAGAAGGAGGCCCACCATCGAGGCAACTCTTTGGTGGGGGCACATAAGAGGGGGTGGCGACTGTTTACTAAAAACACAGGGCTCTGCGAAGTCGCAAGACGACGTATAGGGTCTGACGCCTGCCCGGTGCCGGAAGGTTAAGAGGAGGTGTGCAAGCACCGAATTGAAGCCCCGGTAAACGGCGGCCGTAACTATAACGGTCCTAAGGTAGCGAAATTCCTTGTCGGGTAAGTTCCGACCTGCACGAATGGCGTAACGACTTCCCCACTGTCTCCAGCATAGACTCAGCGAAATTGAATTCTCCGTGAAGATGCGGAGTACCCGCGGTCAGACGGAAAGACCCCGTGCACCTTTACTACAGCTTCAGAGTGGTATTAGGGATAACATGTGTAGCATAGGTGGGAGGCTTTGAAGCCGGGACGCCAGTCCTGGTGGAGCCACCCTTGAAATACCACCCTTGTTGTTCCTGATATCTAACCACGTCCCGTGAAACCGGGACTGGGACCCTCTGTGGCGGGTAGTTTGACTGGGGCGGTCGCCTCCCAAATAGTAACGGAGGCGCGCGATGGTAGGCTCAGGTCGGTTGGAAATCGATCGTTGAGTGCAATGGCATAAGCCTGCCTGACTGTGAGACTGACAAGTCGAACAGAGACGAAAGTCGGTCATAGTGATCCGGTGGTTCTGTGTGGAAGGGCCATCGCTCAACGGATAAAAGGTACGCCGGGGATAACAGGCTGATACTGCCCAAGAGCTCATATCGACGGCAGTGTTTGGCACCTCGATGTCGGCTCATCTCATCCTGGGGCTGGAGCAGGTCCCAAGGGTTTGGCTGTTCGCCAATTAAAGAGGTACGTGAGCTGGGTTTAGAACGTCGTGAGACAGTTCGGTCCCTATCTGCCGTGGGCGCAAGAGACTTGAGAGGAGCTGCCCCTAGTACGAGAGGACCGGGGTGGACGGACCTCTGGTGGACCTGTTGTGGCGCCAGCCGCATTGCAGGGTAGCTATGTCCGGACGGGATAACCGCTGAAAGCATCTAAGCGGGAAGCCCCCCTCAAGATTAGGTCTCTCTGAGAGCCGTGGAAGACCACCACGTTGATAGGTCAGGTGTGGAAGTGTGGTAACACATGAAGCTAACTGATACTAATTGCTCGATAGGCTTGAGAGCCCTCCATAGACAGAGAGGAAAGTTTTTCTCTTATGTCTTGTTCCCGCTGCGAGGCGACGCTGATGCGATCGCCTCTCACATGGAACGCGCTCAGGGCTGTAGAAGGTATATTCTGCAGTCAATGAGTGAGGATCTTTAAGCAGCATGTAAAACACGCAATTACTCTTTTGTTGATCTGGTGGTTATAACAAGGTTGTCCCACCCGGTCCCATACCGAACCCGGAAGTGAAAAGCCTTTGTGCCGATGGTACTTCGTCTTAAGGCGCGGAAGAGTAGGTCGCCGCCAGATCTACAAAAGAGTAAAAAACATCATCACTCTTCAAACGTTAATCAACCGGCCATGTGCCGGTTTTTTAATTAGTATTCTGTGTGTGTCAGCCGTAGGCTGATATCCACTTCCGCCCAGAAGGGCGGGCGGCCGCAAGGACCTTGCCTCACCGCTAGTCGCGGCTCGGAAAAGGTAACCCCAAAGCCAGCGCAAAAGAAAATCCAGAGATGGACGGTCTTGAGCGCGGTTCATGTGAGAATGGGCAATGCCCATCGAAACGGAACCAACACACTTGACGCGGGATGGAGCAGTCCGGTAGCTCGTCAGGCTCATAACCTGAAGGTCGTAGGTTCAAATCCTACTCCCGCAACCAATGAAACAAAGGTCCACCCTCGGGTGGGCCTTTTGTTTTATATGGTAGGTGGAGCCGGTGAATGAACACACCGGTTCGGGCGGAAACACGTTGAAAAACAACGTGTTGGAGACAACACGAGAGCGTAGCTCGAAGTGGTAAATCCTACTCACAAAACCAACACAAAGACCGCTAAGTCAACGAGTTAAGGGCCTTTCGCGTTCTAGAAACAAACATCCAAAATATCCAACAGGTAACGCATAGGTAACAGGCGAAAGCCAATATTAGCGGAAAAATTGCAGTACGGGTGGCCAACTGCTGTATAAAATTCTTAACTAGAAAATACTTTGCAGAAGAAGGCAGGATTCTTAGAGAAAAGCCATCTAGAATAAGGAATCTCTGTAAATTTGGACGCCAAAAAGAAAATTAATCCTGTCAATGAACAGCCCCGGGATTGCCGGAGACTCCAACTTCTGAGTAAAAGGAGCCATTATGAGCAAGACCACGAATAAATTTTCACCTGAAGTCCGCGACCGTGCGGTCCGCATGGTATTTTCCCATGAGGGCGAGTATCCGTCCCGTTGGGCAGCGATTGTATCCATTTCCAGCAAGATTGGCTGTGTCCCCCAGACCCTGAACGAATGGGTCAAGAAGACAGAGGTGGACAGCGGCGAGGGCCGGTGTCCCGACCGAGGTTGCCGACAAGCTGAAGGTCCTTGAACGGGAGAACAGGGAACTGAGGCAGGCCAACGAGATATTGCGCAAGGCATCGTGTGTGGATGCCCCCAGTTTTGCAAGGTGATTTTCTGACTTTTTTACAGCGTGGCGCTTCTATCGGTCGAATGTGTCAGGCCTCTTGTCGTGGCCTGAAGTCGCCACGGGGCCGGTATGCAGTTCGAAGAACGTGGGCGACATCGGTTCAGGGAGCTGGATTGCTCGCGCCCCGGGACTGGTTTACCTCGTTCTGAACATTGAAGTCCTTGCCGCATAAATGTCAGTCGATCTCCTTGCCACGGCCTCGGCCCCGAGCGCTTCCCACCTTGCCGTCAATTAACGGCAGCGGATCACGCCAAACGATAATTCTCTCCACGTGTCATCATGGCCCAGATGATACGGGCCATTTTGTTGGCCAGCGCGACGGCGACAATCATACGAGGTTTGCGCCCCATCAAGCGGCCAAGCCAGTTATCCGGCAACACACCTTTGCGCACGATCCATCTGATCCGGCTCATGGCACCAACGATCAGGAGCTTGCGGATATCACGCTGGCCCATCTTGCTGACGCAGCCGAGGCGGGTCTTGCCCCCGGTCGACCGCTGTCGCGGGACGAGGCCCAACCAGGCTGCGAAGTTCCTGCCGCTGGCAAAGGTGCGCAGATCGGGCGCAAAGGCCATAATTGCGCCAGCGGTCACCGGACCGACGCCCGGCACAGTGCATAGCCGCCGCATCTCGTAATTCGTCTTTGTGGCCTCGCGTAGCTTGAGGGTCAACTCATCGATCCTGGCATCAAGCGTTTCAATCTGTGTCAGGTAAAGGCGCGCAATTTCCTTTACACCGACCAGCAGGTCGACGGCCGGATCGTCCAGCACGTCGGCAACGGATCTGATCTTCCCAGGCCCCTGCGCAACAATCACCCCGTATTCGGCCAAATGGCCGCGCAACGCGTTGATCAGTTGGGTGCGCTGTCCCACGAAGCATTGATGGGTCCGGAAGGCTACCGCTCGGGCCTGATGCTCAGCGCTCTTCACGGCGACATAATGTATGTTTGGTCGGAGCGCCGCTTCGGCTATCGCCGCCGCGTCGGCCGCGTCATTCTTCTGTCGTTTGACAAATGGCTTAACGCAAATCGGCGGGATCAACCGGACTTCGTGGCCAAGCCTCTGCGCAAACCTGCCCCAATAGTAGCTCGTGGCACAGGCTTCCATCGCGACAATGCAGCGCGCCTGGTCTTGCAACAGTTTCTCCAGCTTTCCTCGGGAGATCATGCGGTTATATAGAACCGACCCGCATCGATCGGTTGCACAGACCTGAAAGCTCCGCTATGCCAAATCTATTGTCAGGATGTGAATGTCAGTCATTTGCTCCTCCTTCGACGACACCGACGCGGTGTCCGCAAGGCATTATACAATGCCGTCCGAAGGGGGTATCCGCCCCATCAGTTCAATGCGGATATGGCGTTTTCATGGTCGCTGATATTGTCGCTCATCTTTTCGACCTGACTGGCTGACGTGCCCCAGAAAAATGAGCCATTTTCTGGGAGGGGATCATAGTGGCCAAATCCTAACTTAATGATGGGACCACTCAATGGGGGCAGGTCACTCTTTCTCTCTCGATACGTTTGGCTATCGTCTCCATGGTTCTCTGCACCCCACGTTCTATATTTGCCATTGTTCCTTTCGAGTTTATGGATTCCTCCAATGATCCGTTAAATTGACACTAGCGCTTTACATGGAATGCAAACGAAACCGTCCAAACATGCGACCGCGATCAGGTCGTTGGATCTAAAAATCAGGTCGCCGGGTCGACCATGATGCTGACCAGTAATTGCCTCAGCAAAAACCACTCGCCAGTATTTATCGTCCATCTTTATTATTGTGCCAAAATGACCGAAGGCTTTTATTCTACGATTTAAACGGTCGACAGTAAGGTCCCAGTCAAGTATCCTTGTGTGCGCTGGAGGAACGGGCCAAACCTCCCCTTGCGATTGAGGCCAAGCCTTGTTATAGAGGTCCTCAGAATCGCCTAAAAATCGTCGTAATATTTGGGGAGCTGCCACAGACAGTTTCACAGTTAGTGTATTTAGGCTATCTGAGGGGCAAACATTGATTTTCTGTTGTAGAACAATGTCACCTTGGTCAAAAATCTTCGTTAGTTTGTGCAGTGTTAACCCTGCTGCCTTGGTGTTTTTTTCAAGTATATTGGGTAGTGGGCAGGCGCCTCGACCGATCGGTAGCAAGCTGGTATGGAGATTTACTGCATACTGAAGATCGTAAGGGACTGGTATCTTGTGAAGATACTCGGCAGCAAAGAACATGTTTGTACCAGCCTCAACATGCTTCTGCATACCGGACAATTGAGGTTTCTCGCTATAGACTGGCGCTGAAAGTTGTTTGGCTCTTGTCTCAATTTCCTTTTGAACCCCTTCGATGGGGCTCACATAGAATGCGGCAATTGACCAACCGTAATCCAGGAAAGCGTCAACAGTTGAAGCCAAAGCATCATTTCCGAAATATACAAGTTTCACAATCGTCTCTCATATTCAAAGTTTGGTTCAGCCGACATCAAATTCACCAAACACTTCTGACGGCGCCCCGATATCGGGATTTAGCTTCTTCCCCAGAAACTTCTCCCTGATAAGCTTTGTGCTATTTTGAAGCTGGACGTGACGACCAGTGGGCATGCTGAATTTTCCAATGCCCTTCATCTTTCACAAGAAACAATGTCTCGACGCTTTGAATATCGACTTGTTTGCCCTCAACGGAGAAGCTGAGAAGCGAACTCGTCGTTACCAGCGTGCCATCGCCGATTAAGGATGCTTCTTGGACAAGAATTTGCCGGTTAGCAGACTTCATAACCACCATTTCCGGTTTAAGATGATTGTCCAAATAATCGGCTAAAGATGGTTCTCGGAGCCCATTTTCAAAGATAGTTGCATCGCTTGAAAAGGCACCTGACACAGTCTGAAAGTCGTCGTTGTGGAGTGCTGAATAAAATTGTTCCATAAAGGCCCTTAGACTGGTGTTGACAGCAGAAGGGTCTGAGGTGTTCACAATTTTCGGGCCGCCTTGATTTGACAGACGCGAGATTTCACTGTTCTGGTCCGGGGCTTCAGTATACCACCCCATGATAAGGAAATAGACTAAGGGGAGCGAAACGAGAGCCACTGCCAACTTCGATATTTCTTTCCGTAATTTTTTCATGACTCGATCCTGATGTTTGAAGTGGCGACAAAATTGCCGCCACTTCCAGTTTGCTATTAAAAGTTTCTGCGAAGTTGGATGCCATACTGGCGAGGTTCGCCATAAACCGCTGACGAGACATTCGCATCCGCACCTCCATTTATATCTCGCGCGGATGTGATATAGGTGGCGTAGCGGTTGTTCGTGAGGTTCTGGCCGTAGAGCGAGACTTCCCAATTCTCGTCCTCAGTCGTATAGGACAGCCGAGCGTTTAGCAGGGAATATGTATCAGCACGGAACTGCGGCAGGTTGTTCCGATTGAAGTCCACATTATCGCGCCATGCGTAATCGCCGCGCACTGTCAAGCGCCCGCCAAAATCCATTTCCGTTGAATATTGAGCGCCAAGGGAGTACGCCCATTTAGGTGAGTTGGCCAGCCTGTTGCCCGAGAAATCCTCGCCGCCCTCAAAGAAGTTGGTATATTTAGCATCGAGATAAGCGAGCGTAAGGTTGACATCGAACCCCTCAGCTATACGGGCGACAAATTCACTTTCAATACCCTTGATCTTGGCTTTACCGGCGTTAGTCGTTGTTGCAACACCACCCACAAATTCAACTACTTGGAGGTTGGTATAGTCATACTGGAAAACACCAATATTGGCGCGTAACCGCTTGTCCAATAGCGTCGACTTGATGCCAGCCTCATAACTCCATAGAAACTCTGGATCGAAAGCGCCCGCATCACCCAGCTGGAAACCGCCGGATTTAAAGCCTTTAGTTGCCGAAATATAGGCAAGGACATCATTATTGATGTCATAGTCGATCGCGAAACGAGGTGTCCAGGCACGCCAGTCTGCTTTGGGTGCACCGTTGTCGACTTCGGTACCATTCACCAACGTACCAAAATTGTAGCTTTTTTTCTCGTAGCTATAGCGAAGCCCGACCGTGGCACGCAAACGGTCGGTAAGGCTATATGTGCCCTGACCAAACAAGGCATAAGCGTTCGTTACGTTGCTTTCCGAGATAACAATCTGTGGATCTTGAAACAGAAGATCTATTCCGCCATCGCCATCTTCATTCAGAAAGAATGCGCCGACGATCCACTCAAGCTTCTCCGGATTGTTGTTCGATAACTGAATTTCCTGACTGAACGACTGCGATTTTTCCTGAAAGCCAATGTTGAACAAGAAGAGATCGGTTCCATCCACATCAAGGACCTGTTCGATATCGCTCTCCCGATAGGAGGTTATCGACTTAAATGTATAGTTTTCACCATCCCAGGTTGCGGTTGCCGACATACCCCAAACATCAAGGTTGGCGACCGGCTTTGTGTCCAGAGCAATTACATCGTCTTGGGTAGGAAGCGTAGCACCAGCATCTGCGAACGCCTGAGGGTACGGGGTAGTCCGTATTGCAAGAGAACCGGCTTCACGCTCTCTACTGAAGTCACCACGCAGAATCAACTCAAAGTCATCTGCCAAGTCCATTACCAGCGTTGCGCGTCCAGCAAAGGTATTCTGGTCCTGATATGTGTCGTCTGTCAGTGCATCTGTGTAGATGCCGTCCCGATCATTTTTAAGCAGGGTCAGCCGACCACGTACATTATCACTCAACGGACCTGACATGGTGCCGCTGAAGGTCCGTTTGTTGTAGTTTCCTATGGTGACACCAACGGTACCCTCCAACTCGTCAGATGGCGCTTTCGAGACGATATTGAGTGTGCCACCCGTCGAATTTCGTCCAAAGAGAACGCCCTGCGGTCCCCGTAGGAGTTCGACGCGTTCAATGTCAAACATATCCTGGTAGCCGGTAGTCGGGCGTGGTTGATACACGCCGTCAATCTGGACTGTCGAACTCGGGTCAGTTGCCACTCCGAAAGCTGAGGTGCCTATCCCCCGGATATTAACAATTGCCATGGAATCATTCGTGACCGTTATACCAGGTACGAAAAATGTGAAGTCCTCGATGGTGCGAATACCAATGCTATCCATCATATCGCCCGTAAGGGCTGTGATGCTGATAGGTGTGTCCTGCATGCTGGCTTCACGCTTCTGTGCAGTCACAATCACTTCTTCCAGTAGACCGTAGTCTTCCTTAGCTTCATCGGCGAGCGCGGTGTGCGAGAGAAGCGCAACGGTGCAAGTGGACGCACAAAGCGTACGAATTGGTTTGAACGTATTTGTCATTGTTTCCTCCAAGGGCCTACGACCCTTTATCCCTAGTCGAACTCCTCGAGTCCGAAGGTTGGTAGATGTCTGCGAATCGATAGCGCTCACACAACCCAATATGAGCAGTGTCGTGATACCTTGCTAAGATTCAGAAACTGGTAGCGGTCTGATTTAGACCGTGTGTCTGGGAGGAAGGAAAAGGACGGGGAGAGCAATACCAGAGAGGGAGGTGTCTGCAACTGCATCCCAGTTGTGAAACTGTTCCCCTAAGCACAGTGTATTAGCCGGCATCAAGCCAGCATGGCAGACTAAACCGCCAAGCTCGCAACATGAATCTAAAGAGTTATGAGCATGATGATCCCCATCGTTATGGGCATCTAAGTTCACATGGGATTTGATGAACATATTAAAGGTTTCAGCAGCTAAATCGTTAGACTTTTCTGCGTTCGCGCTTTCAACTGCGGCCACAACCCATCGGTCAACAGTAACCTCGTTGACATTGGCATGCATAGTCCAAGGGGAAGCGCTCGCTAGAACCGGCAGCGGCGACATGATCCAAATGATCATGTGGGCAATAACGATTAATCTGCTCGCATTCAATGTATCTGGATACCTCCCTGAGGACATTATAGGTTCTGTGTTTCGAAGGTGTCAAGTTTTAGGCACCTTCTCTGGCATCCCCAAATGATTAATAAGGCGGCACTGCACTGGTGCTTTTCCCTCAGGTTGCGGGCATCAAAGTATGACGTCGATTTTTCGAAAGGCTCAACGAGCCGCATCTTCCTAAAAGTAATTGCGCCTTTAGAGAAGCTGCGAAATAGCCCCCTCCCAATCCCGGCGCAGTTCAATTCGTACATACGGCCCCTCAAAGCCCCTCATTTCAGGTGTCTCCACCCAGATCTTCCAGAATGGAGCATATTTCGGAGCTTTCTTCGCACAGGCTCAGCAACAGCGGCAATTCCTTCCTGAGGGTTGTGACCTTTGCAAGGTGGCTTTCGAACTCTTTGAGCTTACGGTGCACCCGCTCCCTTAGGGTCCGAGCACATCGTCCAGATCAGCGGTGCAATGTGCGAAGTTGCAGAGGGGGTCACAGCACTTCTGGCATCAGCCATGCTGTTGTTCATCGGTTATTGGCTCTACAGCAGGACAAGCGCGGCAGGTTGACCAACAGCAAGCAGAAATTCAGCACTTGTGTGAACGCTATGTCGAACGGCTTCCCTTTAGCATTAGGCTAACGCCGCCAGACGGATCGCAGGTCGGTCTCGTGAAGCAGATGAGCCCTGCGACTGGCACGATGCAATCGAAGGCCGTCAACAGCGCATGGACGCACACTGGGGCCGAAGGAGAATTAAGAATAAGGACCAGACACTGGTCGCCAATGTCGGCCTTGTTGTCGTTGGACATCTGGGCGCCAAGTACGATGTCCAATTAGAAGGCGGCGAAGACTGCTCGAGCTCGGCTATCGTTAAACATGATTCTTTGTCTGAATCGTACTCGCCCCTGTCCGCAGGATTGGATTTGGTGGTGCCGTGCTAAGTATGGATCTGCTCGTTTAGGGTCTTGAATAGGCGTTCAACGGTGCCGCCGTATTTTGGGTGCTTCACCGGGCGGTGTACAAGCACGATACCGTGCTCGTCGCATCCACGCTTGAGTGCTTCGCTCTTGAAATCAGGGCCATCGTCGACGTGAAGAACGTCCATTTTCCCAAACATGGGCCAGTCTGCTTCGATACCCCTATCCTTGAACCACGCTACCTTGGGGACTACAGCATGGGCGGACATAAGGCCACGGTGGTCGCGCTAGGGGCTTCCAAAGACAACAGATATCCAAGGATTGCTCGAGAATACATATCGACGGCTATGGTAAGATTCAGTCTGCCAATGGGTTGACGGTATTCTTCGTCTACGACAGCAATATCCGTTGGTGTATGGTCCATCTGCACAACACCAAACGGCCATTTGGGCCGAGGAAACTCACCCGTAACTGGATCAAACTTGTCCCGTGCATTCCGGCCGCTTTCCCTGTGCTTAATTTTGGTTCGTGCCGGGATACTCTTAATGCGTGAGCGCACACTATTCTCTGAAACCGGCTTGTAGGAATGTACGACCTCGTGGGACATCTCGTGTAATTTGACTTGCACGGAGGATGATGACCATGAATAGCGATGAAAGAGAGATCAGGCGCAAGCTTCGGGTACTTGAGAGAGCCGCTGGCCCGAACCGATCAGGCAACGGCATGATGGCTTTTCCGAGGGAAACTGATCAAAAATTCACGCATCACCGCTACGACTAGCTGATGCATCAATTCAGATTTGCCAGAAAATCTAGGATCGCGCAGTCGGGCATTTCGTTTCCCTGACAGTCTTTCGTAAGGCGGTCAAGTTGCGTACACAGCGTCGCGAGCTTTTCCATCTTGCTTCTGGTTTCCTCTAGATGTTTGGTCGCCAGCTTTTTGACGTCAGCGCTTGACCTGTCTTGGTTCATGAAAAGGTCAAGAAGCGCCCGGCTGTCTTCAACCGAGAACCCCAGATTGCGAGCATTCTTAATGATTCTGAGCGCCCGAAGGTCGGATGACCTGAATTGTCGAAAGCCGTTCTCAGCCCTCAATGGAGCAACCAAACCAACATCTTCATAATAGCGGATCGTTTTTTCCGGCAGACCAACATATTCAGCGGCCTCACCAATTTTCACAAGGGCGTCCATGCCAATACCTTTCTCAAAAGCATTGAACTCCTTGAACCCACAAACATAATACAATCAAATATTGTATCGGTTCAAATATATTTTCTGTGCGTATTCTTGACAGAAATCAATTAGGTCCGGTTTCAGTTTGGATAACGTATCGGGAGAAAGGAATATCCCGTGAGGCGGTTCCAACATTTTCTTCGTATGCTTTTGATCGGCGCGTTCATTATAGCGCCGATTGGGACGCGTGCGGCTGAAAATGACGCCGAAGTCATGACACAAGTAACCTGCCTGGATACATGGCAAGACGCATGGAGCATGATCTCTACGCAGGAAAAGTCAGCCTCTGAGGTCTTTTGTGACCATTTTATGGGAGCAAAAGATATTTTTGACAGTGGTGGTAAAACCTCAATCCTTCATGTCGTTCCGCCATTTGTGATCGTCGCTATGACATTTGACTTTCCGTCCCCTCCGTCCGTAAAGACGGCTATTCCACGCCAGTATGTGCCATATTCTCTCCATCCCGAAGTGGCCCCACACCCCCCAAAGTATCTAGATTCAGCGGAAGCACACCCCGGTCTGGAACTCCTTGAACCCACCCGTTTTATCCGGGGTGTGTCCGCAAGCTACGCATTCACAATCTGAACAATGTTCTTTTAGGGAGACTTGCTATGAGGGCAATCTCACGCGGAGGCTTGGTTGTCTGCCTGCTATGCACGACAGCGCTGAGCCTTGGGGTACCGGCATACGCCGATGAAACACCCCAAACGAAGCTTCTAGAGCGGCTAAACGCCTTGGAAGCCGAAGTGAAACAGCTGAAAGCCAAACTGACTGAAACCAGTCAAAGGGCCGAGCAGACAGACAAACGTGCTGAACGCGCGGAAAAACAGGCGAAAAAAGCTGTCGAAGTGGCTGACCCTGTCCGCCCCAATGCGTGGCATCTGGCAGGTTATGCCGATGTTGGCATTGAATTTAGTGATGGTGAGAATTCCGACACTTTCACAAGTGGAAAATTCAATCCTGCTTTTCACTTCCAGTATAAGGACCTTATCCTTTTTGAATCGGAATTTGAGGTCTCAACCAATAGCAATGGCGAGACTGACATGGTGCTAGAATATAGTCAGCTCGACTTTCTGCTGCATGACAATGCTGTGCTGGTTGCGGGAAAGTTCCTAAGCCCGGTTGGCCAGTTTCAAGAAAGATTGCACCCCAGCTGGATTAACCGGTCGGTCAATGCACCTGCGGGCTTCGGCCACGGTGGCATTCAGCCAATCAGCGAGGTGGGGCTGATGCTGCGTGGTGGTGTGCCGGTCGGCGAGCGCATGTTCACTTATTCGGTCGCGGTCGGGAATGGCCCTCGGGCTGGACATGGCGGTGTCGAAGTAGAGGGGTTTGGTCGCGATGACAATAGCAATAAAGCAATCAGTGGACGGCTGGCTTTCTTCCCATTTGACGATTTAGAAATTGGGGGATCGTTGCTTACTGCAAAGGTCGCACCTGAAGCAGAAGAAGGCGGTGATGATCACGATGAGGAACCTGTTGTCGACGATCATGATGAAGCTGATGAGCTATTCGAGGATCAGCCGCAGGGTGATTATAACCTATGGGGCTTTGATGCGGCCTACACAGGCGGCAACTGGGATATCCGCGCCGAATATCTGAATGCAGACCTCAAGAACTTCGGTGAAGCCGACGAAGACCATGGGGAACCAGAGCCTTTATCTTGGAAAGCTTGGTACGCACAAGCAGCATATCGATTGTCCGATATTTCAGATTCCCCTCTTATTCAACGACTGGAGCCGGTCGTGCGATACGGCCAGTTTAAGGTCGCTGGTGATCATGAGCTTGAGGAAGAGACCAATGAGAAACGCTTCAATGTTGGCCTTAACTATTGGTTTTCACCTTCTGTCGTCGTGAAAACCGGCCTGGAGTTCCGCAATTATGAAGCAGAAGAGCGGGACGACGACACACGTCTGCAGTTCCAGTTGTCATACGGCTTCTAAGGAAGAGGAGATATTCGAATGTTGAAGAAAAATGAACTACTTCCGGTTGTCTTGTTCGCGGCTCTTGCGTCAGCGGTTGGCGTGGGAGCGGTTTTCGCGGATACATCGCCAGCGAAACCCGATCCTATGCAATTTGCTCGCGGTGCCAAGGCGTGGGCAGCCAACTGCGCTCGCTGTCACAATATGAAAAGCGCACAGGACAACTCCGATGAAGAATGGCATGTGGATGTTACCCACATGCGGGTCCGGGCGAATATTCCTGGAGATGTTGCTAGGGATATCAAAGCCTTCCTTCAGGCCAGCAACAAGTAAGGAGTGAAAGATGAAAAGACAATACGTGATATCGCTGATTGCCATTTCGGCTTTCTCTGTTGCTGCGCAGGCCGCACCGCAAGACTTGGCCAATGGTAAAGAGAAATACGAAGAGACCTGTATCGCCTGCCATGGCGAGAATGGAAAGCCAACCATTCCTGGGTTGCCGGATTTTACATCGCGCACGGGACCTCTAAAAAAGGGTAACAGTGCGCTTTTCAAAAGTGTGATGGAAGGTGTTGATCGTCCGGGCGCGGACATGGCTATGCCCCCTCTAGGCGGCAATCCGGATCTGACCGAGGACGATGTTCGTGACATCCTTTCCTACATGCGAAAGACCTTTCAGTAGCAAAGGCCAATGAAAAATGCCCGCCTTATAGGGCGGGCATTTAAATATGATCACTGCGAGTTGCTGAGATCAGTGCATCATCGTTTTCGTGACCCTAAAGATTCCATCTTCGCCACGCGCCAGGGCCATCATGACTTCCTGTCCTGGATCCAGCGAGGCTATATCGATGTCGTCAGCTACTTTCATATCCATGGTCATGGCTGGCCAATGAAGTTTTTTGATAGGGCCGTGACTGACATTGAGCGTCCTTTCTGCGATATTCACGCTATTGACCTTGGCATGGACCATAACCTCCTCCATATCGCCATGCGGGGCCTGGTGGCTTTTATGCTTGTGATCATCCTCGCTGGCGTGGGCTACCAGCGAACTCAATCCAATAATAGTGAGGGCCATTAAAGGCGCTTTTAATATCTTTCTCATGACAACTCCTTTGACACTGACTTGCTATTATTTTTGATCAGAAATCGGGCGGGAGGACCAATGGGCGTGTACCACTTTCCATCCGTCAGGCCCTTCAGAGATGCCTAGCGTCTCGATGCTGTTGAAGCGGTGTTGCTGGCCTTTATTTTCAATGGTGAGAATAGAGGACGTTGTTACAATTGCGAGATCTTCCCCACCGATGACGTTTTGACTTATGACCTGCCGGTCAGCGGACTTCAACATCGGTAGTTCGGGTTTCAAGTGGTGTTCCAGATAGCCCTTGAGCGACGCTTCTTTTTTGCCGTTCTCGAATACGGTGGCGTCGGGTGCAAAGCTGCTGGCCACCCTGTCAAAGTCCCCACTGAATAAGGCTTGCTGGAACAGTGTTACGAAGCCAAGAGCGGACGTTTCCCGCGACGTTTGGGTGTCGTGTTGATGCACGTCAGCCTCGTCGCTATGCATTTCTGTGTCTGCCATCTGGGCGGGATTGTCGCCCGCGTAGCCGCCGTCCCCATGGCTATGGCCGACATCCTTATCTTCCTGCACGGCTTCGAGACCTTTATCATGTGAATGACCACTATCGTGATGATCTTCATCTTCGGTGCTTTCCTGGCCTTCGTGGTCGTGTGACGCGTTGCCGCCATGATCGTGACCTTCACCACTTGTGTCAGGCAGGCGCATGACGCCCAAGCCGTGGCGGTATACAAGCTCTGCCCCCAAATAGCCGGTCACGCCTACAAGACTTGTGAGCGCCAGACTGGCCGCGATGATAGCGCTTGAGATAGCCTTCGACTTGTAGACCCATACCGCAACCAAGATTATCGCGACTGCCGTCCCTAGCGCCCAGGCCCGATGGACCTTCATCACCTTGTGCGCAATATCGTCATGGACGACACTGTTGAAGGCCTGTATGCCAGCCAACACAGTTAAGACAGTGATGGTTGCGCCCAGCCACAGGGTCCATTTCCCGGCAGTTTCGAATATCGTGACATGCTTCTTCTGTACGAGTTTCGACAAAACAAGAAACAGTGCCGAGCTTACGGTCAAGCCCACCGTGAAATGGACCAGCAACGGGTGCCAATTGGGAATAATTAGATCAGTCATTTTCGCCTCCCTGTACTGAGTTGGATGTGATGGATGCCTGTTTGGATAGCTGTTTCACTTCACGCCCCTTCCACAGGAGATACATGGCAGGGATTACCAGAAGCGTGAGGATGGTGGCGCTGACCATGCCGCCCACCATCGGGGCCGCAATCCGGCGCATAACTTCTGACCCGGTGCCGGAGCCGAGCATGATGGGCAACAGACCCGCGATGATGACAGCTACGGTCATCATGATCGGTCGAACCCGCATAAGGGCACCCTGGACAACTGCGTTTGTCAAATCTGCAACGACCAGTGGCCGCCCTTCGTTTTCGGCGTTGGATTTGGCCTTTTCCCAAGCCTGATTGAGATAAACGATCATCAAGACGCCGATCTCTACCGCGACACCTGCAAGGGCGATAAAGCCCACGCCCACGGCGACGGACAGGTTATAGCCCAAAAGATACAACAGCCAGATGCCACCGACGAGTGAAAGCGGCAGTGTGCCCATGATGATCAGAACCGACGTCAGGTTCTGGAAATTAATGAACAATAGAAGCAGGATGATGATCAGTGTGACGGGGACCACCACACTCAGTTTCGCCTTCGCCCGTTCCATATATTCATATTGGCCGGACCATGCGATCGAATAGCCCGCGGGCAGATCGACCTTTTCCCGGACCACCTTTTGCGCTTCTTTCACATAAGAACCGATATCGACACCAGCGATATCCACGTAAATCCAGCCGTTCAGACGGGCATTTTCGGACCGAATGACGCCAGGGCCACCAGAGACACTGATCGTGGCAACCTGCCCAAGCGGTATGTGTTCTCCCATCGGAGTAATGATCGGTAGGGCGCGCAAGCGGTCAAGTGAGTCCCGGTATTCTCGTGGATAGCGCAAGTTGATGGGGTAGCGCTCCAGCCCTTCAATGCTTTCCGTCACCGACATGCCGCCAATAGCGGTGCGGATCACTTCCTGCACATCCGCGATATTGAGGCCATAGCGTGCGGCTTTCACGCGGTCGATGTCAGCGTTGACATAGCGTCCGCCAGTGACACGTTCAGCATAGACGGATGCGGTGCCAGGCACATTTTTCATCACCGCTTCAATCCGTTGCCCAACTTCGCTAATCACATTCAGGTCAGGTCCTGCTACCTTGATCCCCACGGGGGTTTTGATGCCTGTTGCCAGCATGTCGATCCGGTTCTTGATCGGCATAATCCATACATTCGTGAGGCTTGGGACTTGAACGAGGCTATTCAGTTCGGCCTTCAGCTTTTCAGTCGTCATCCCTTCGCGCCACTCGCTTCTGGGCTTCAGTTTGATGGTGGTCTCAATCATTGTGAGCGGCGCCGGGTCGGTGGCTGTTTCAGCGCGTCCCGCCTTGCCATACACTGCCTCCACTTCAGGGACCGACTTAATCAGTTTATTTGTCTGCTGGACAATTTGCGCGACCTTCCCTGCTGAAACAGCAGGGAAAGCGCTGGGCATATACAGAAGATCGCCTTCATCGAGGTCCGGCATAAACTCGCCACCGATATGGCTGAGCGGATACCAAGCGCTGATCATGATGACGAGTGTTACCATCACCATACTTTTCGGGAACTTCAACACCATACCGATAAAAGGGCGATAGGCAGCGATCAGCCCCCGGTTGATGGGGTTTTTGTGTTCGGGCAAGATCTTGCCGCGAATGAAATACCCCATCAGAACAGGTACCAAGGTGACCGATAAGGCGGCCGCTGCGGCCATGGCATAGGTCTTGGTGAAAGCCAGTGGATGGAAAAGCCGACCCTCTTGTGCTTCGAGCGCGAAGATCGGCACGAAACTAAAAGTGATGATCAGGAGCGAGAAAAAGAGTGGAGGCCCAACCTCTACCGCGGTTTTGGTGACAACCTCCCAGCGGTTCGCGCTGGTTACTTCTTCTTCCTCCATATGCTTGTGGAAGTTTTCGATCATCACAATGGTGGCGTCCACCATGGCGCCGATGGCGATTGCGATGCCCCCGAGCGACATGATGTTTGCGTTGATACCTTGAGCGTTCATCACAATAATCGCCGCAAGAATGCCAACAGGGAGACTGAGCACGACAACAAGCGCAGAGCGCAAGTGGAAAAGGAATACAGCGCACACAAGCGCGACGACTATGAATTCTTCGATGAGCTTTTCATTCAGCGTGTCGACAGCCCGCTCAATCAGCGACGAACGGTCGTAGGTTTCTACAACCTCCACACCTTCTGGCAGGCTGTCCTTGAGGAGCTCCAGTTTCTCTTTTACACGGTCAATGGTGGCCAGCGCGTTTTCGCCCCAGCGCATGATGATCACGCCACCTACGGCTTCACCCTCACCATTTAGCTCTCCAATGCCGCGACGGAGTTCTGGCCCCATGCGAATGTCCGCTACTTCCCTAAGTAGAATTGGGGTGCCATTGGCGGTCTGACCTACAGGAATGGTCTCCAGGTCCTTGATGTTGCCAATATAACCCGAGGCACGGACCATATATTCGGCTTCCGCCATCTCGATCACGCGGCCACCAGTTTCCTGATTGCCGCGCTTGATGGCCTGTTTGACCATGTGAAGCGGGATATCATAGGCACGCAGGCGGTTCGGGTTTACCACTACCTGATATTGCTTGACCATGCCGCCGATGGTGGCAACCTCTGAGACACCTGCCACCGTCTGCAACTCATATTTGAGGAACCAGTCCTGAATGCTCCTGAGTTCGGCAAGGTCATGTTGTCCAGTGCGATCCACCAGGGCATATTGGTACACCCAGCCAACACCCGTTGCGTCCGGGCCAAGGGCGGTTCTCGTGCCTTCAGGCAATGTGGGAGCAACCTGGCTGAGATATTCAAGAACGCGTGACCGTGCCCAATAGAGGTCGGTACCATCTTCAAAAATAATATAGACATAACTGTCGTTGAAGAAACTGTAGCCGCGCACGGTTACCGCACCAGGGACAGACAGCATGGCAGTGGTCAGCGGATAGGTGACCTGGTCTTCAATCACCTGTGGGGCCTGGCCCGCATAGGTGGTTTTGACGATTACCTGTACGTCAGAAAGGTCGGGGATGGCGTCAAGTGGCGTCTTCGACAGCGAATAGGCACCCCAACCGGTGAAAAGAAGTGTCAGGATCACAACCAGAAAACGGTTCTGAACCGACCAGCGAATAAGATTGGCTATCATGGGTTCAAACTCCGTCTTCTACATTTTCATGGCTGAGACGATGATGAAGGACCCATCCTCGCCTTGTTGAAGTTGGAAGTGCATCCGGTCGACTGGCTCGAAAATGGAAAGATCCACCTCTGGCGCGACCGTGAAATCCATGGTCATCTCAGGCCAGCCCAATGACTGGATCGGATCATGCGTCAGATTGACGGTGCTGCCGGTAATCGAATTGACCGTCCCCATGCCATGATGGATTTCCGCTTCGTCAGGTGAAGCCGTAGGTTCGCCATCCTGCATGACCATGTCAGCTATGGGAGCATCGGCGTCGAGCATGCGCAGGAAGGCACTGTTGATGCTGGCTTCACTATCGATCAGGAATTGGCCTGATGTGACAACTTTTTCGCCTGCGCTAAGGCCTCCCTTGATGGCGACCCGGTCGCCGCTTTCATGGCCAGCGACAACTTCCGCCGGGCGGAAACGGCCATCCCCCAGTGCCAGAATAACCCGGTCGGTCTTGCCTGTACGAATGAGGGCTTCGCGCGGAATGGACAATACATCGGCCTCAGGCGCTGCCATGATGCTGATCTCGCCATACATGTTGGGCTTCAGGCGTCCATCCTTGTTTGGGAATGCGAGACGCACCTGCACGGTCCGGCTTTTTGGGTCAACCAAAGGGTAGACATAGTCAACCGTTCCGTCCCAGGTTTCACCCGGCAGGAAGGGGAGTTGCATGATTGTCTTTTGGCCCTCAGCGACCCAGTCGCTTTGGCCTTCAAACACATCAACCATAACCCACACGGTTGAAAGGTCAGCGAGTGAGAAGACGGTTTTGGAGGGCTGGATATACATCCCTTCGCCAATGCTCAAGTCCACAATGACCCCGTCCTGAGGGGCGCGAACCTCAACAAGCTGTTTGACAGTGCCACTTTTTCGAATGTCCGAGATTTGGCCGTCTGTCATGCCCAGGGCCCGCAGGCGTTCCTGCGAGGCCCGGGTCAGGCCCTCCTGTTTCAGGCGAATTGCCTGCAGGAATTCCGTCTGGGCATTCACCAGTTCAGGTGAATAAAGTTCGAAAATCAGTTCGCCTTTCCTGACTTCCTCACCTACGGCCTTCCGGTACAGTTTTTCAACCCAGCCAGCCGTCCGAACATGGACATGGGCGGTCTTGTCTTCGTCCATGTCGATATAGCCCACGGTTTCGATCTCTCGGGTCATATCGGCAACGGTGGCCGCCGCTGTCCGGACGCCCAGATTGTTGACAACGGCAGCACTGATTTTCAGCGCGTTTGCGTCACCCCCGCCACCGGCTTCATCGGCATAGACTGGGATCAGGTCCATCCCCATCGGTGACTTACCTGGTTGGTCGCGGCGATAGTTGGCGTCCATCGGCGCAACCCAATACAGGATTTCGCGCTCGCCGGATTTGGCAGAACCAGCAGTTTCACTAGCGCCTGGCGCTGTTAGTTGACTGCCCGCATAGCCAAGGGTAATCCCTACCGCAAGCGTGGCCGTGGCGATCATTAATGTCTTACGCATCGTCTTCCCCTTCGAGGAATAATAGTTGAGCCTGGGCCTTCATGCGTTCGCTCTGGAGCTTGAGCAGACTAAGCTCCGCATCCAGTTCAGCGAGCCGGGCCCGAACAAGTTCTGCAAAGTCGGTGATCCCATTTTGGTAGGATGTCAGGGACGCTTCGGTCGTTTCCTTTGCTCGCTTAATGACCACGGATTGGAACAAGCCAACGCGTTTCTGCAGCCGTTGCCAATCGGCATAGCTGCTGTCGAGCATCTTCTTCAGGTCTAGAAGGACGGTGTCATGCCCCAACTGGGCGGCCTGCCGGTCTTTCTTCGCAGCAGACAGGCGTCTGTCTTGGCGTTTTTGGGTAAACATGGGCACATCCATCACGACACCAACGGTGGCCAGATCGGTCCTATCAGCCCCGCGTGCGCCATAGCCCACGTTCACTGACCAGCCAGGCTTATATTGCTCGCGGGCCACGCCAACGTCTTTGTCTGCCACGGTTACATTGGCCTCCTGGACACGGGCCGCAGGGTGTTGGCTGAGGCGTTCCGTCAGTGGTGCGATATCGGAAGGATGACGCATTGATGGTAGTGACGCGGGAACCTGTCTGGTGGCCGCGACTTGCCCTATGCGGCGGGCAAGTCGGGCTCGCACCATTGCATCTTGGCGGTCTATTTCGACCAGCCGGTCATCCAGCAGGCTTAACTCCAGCTCCGCACGGAACACGTCCTGGCTGGTTTCCCGACCCGTCGCATAGATGGCTTCAATGACTTCGATCAGTTCGGCGATGGCCGTTCTGCTGGCCAGGACCTTTTCCCGGGCAGCAGTCCAATAATAGAGATCAAGCCAGTTTTGTCGCGTGTCGAGCACAACCTCCCGTCGGCGTAGGTCCAGCCTGGCTTGTTCCAATCCTGCCAATGCCTGCCGTTTCTGGCGATTGAACTTGAGCGTATCGCCTTTTGGAAAACTTTGGCTCAGTCCCAACTGAAGCTGGGTCATCGGTTCTTGGGTATAGCTAAAGCTATTTGTTGGCCAATTGGCGAATGTGGCCCGGAACTTGGGATCGGGCAACTGCGAGTCAGCCACGGCGCGGTCCTGTTGGGCGGCAGCGCGAACGCCGGGCTCCAGAAGATATGGGTCGGCAGAATTGAGCGCCAGCCGAACGGCCTCTTTCATCGTAAGGGAGGGTTGGTGCTTATCTTGTTGTATTGCAACTGGTGAAGTAGCAGGCGCAACTTCTATGGGCGTGGCATTTTCCGATGCCAAGCCCGGAACGGCCATCATAATAGCCGCGATAGCGACCAAGGGTGTCTGTCGGTACATGTCTAAACCTCAACTGACAAAGGACAGGAATAGGTGGCTGGCGACGCAAAATACGCCAGCATAAGGGCAGATTGGCTGGCCAATACTACCTTAAGAAAGGGCCAGGAGGCGTGGAGGAGGGGTAACGATGGAGTGCGTTACAGAAAGGCCAACTTGGGGTGTCAGCTCATAAATTGGTGCCGCACCATAGTGGTCGTCCTGTTTACCCAAAGGATCGGGCAGTACGACAATATTGGCGAAACTCGCACAGCAGGCAATACTGCAGGGAGCTTTGGAAGAGCTGCGGTCATGATCGTCATGAGCATTGTCTTGCGCCATGCTTTTGACATGCTGGCTATGGATGAGCGCGCCGTCCATATATATCGTTGAAAAGACATTTCTGTTTCTGGGCAACATGCATGCGCCGCCACTTTCGCCATCACTGGAGCGCTGGCGAGGGAGACAAGCAGAAGCGTAGCCAATAGCGCGCTATGTATGTGTCTGACGAATCGCATATCTAGAAGCATACCCCTGTACCATAGTTCAGGGTCAAGGGGCTTTTCACTGTTCACATCGAGTTGATCGTGGCGTGTGTCGCTAAACCAAATTCCTGTTTGACCTTCCAGTTTGTGGAAGGTTTAGCCTGCATTGAGATTATAGATAGCCAGGCATGCCGCCTGCCCGGAGCTGGGTGAAAGCGAATAATCGCCTCCAATTGACGACGGTCAATCCGCAGTTGCGTTTCATGCCATCTATAGTGTGAGGGGCAGTTTTGAGTCCACACGAACATATGGCTGCCGCCCCATTGTGGCGCAACAGAAAAGGAGATATCCAATGATGAAACTGGCATTCATGGGTGCGGCGGGAACCGTTACAGGGTCTAAATATCTCCTGTCAGGAGCGGACTCCAAAATCATGGTGGACTGTGGGCTGTTTCAGGGGCTCAAGGACTTGCGGCTAAAGAACTGGGCACCGCTTGAGGTCGCTCCCTCAACTATTGATGCAGTTTTGCTGACTCACGCGCACCTCGACCACTCTGGCCATCTACCGTTGTTGGCGAGAGAGGGCTTCTTTGGTCCTATCTATTGCACCGGTGCCACGGCCGATCTTTGTAGCATCCTGCTGCGTGATAGTGCCTACCTGCAGGAAAAGGATGCCGAATTCGCGAATCGTTACGGCTTTTCTAAGCACAAACCGGCGCGCCCACTATACACCAGTGAAGATGCTGAAAAGGTGATTGGACTCTTGCGGTCACAGAAATTCGACCATCCGATGCATGTGCAGAACGGTATTGAGGCAACTTTTCGGATAGCGGGGCATATTCTGGGAGCGTCCACCATCTCGTTGCAGATGGAGGGCCGCACAATTGTCTTCTCTGGAGATCTTGGGCGCTTGGCAGACCCGGTGATGCTTCGCCCGGCACAGGTTGAGAGTGCAGATTATCTGATTGTGGAATCCACTTATGGAAACCGAAAACATGAAGATCTTGACGTTGAAGCAAGGCTTGCCGACATAATATCCAGCACGGCGGCCCGCGGCGGCTCGGTGATTGTACCGGCTTTTGCCGTCGGGCGAACCCAGTCGCTTCTCTATTATGTGTCAAGGCTAAAGAAGGCCGGGCGAATACCCGACTTGCCGGTGTTCCTTGATAGCCCGATGGCTATCAATGCCAGCAAGATTTATTGTGACAATCGCGAAGTACACCGGCTTTCTGATACGGAATGTAAGGCAGCTTGCTCTGTTGCCAAATATACCCGTAAAGTCGAGGAGTCGAAGAAATTAACCTATCTTGCGATGCCTTCGATCATTATTTCTGCAAGCGGTATGGCGACAGGCGGTCGGATTTTGCACCATCTCAAGCATTATGTTGCGGACCGGCAGAACACGATCCTGTTCACTGGGTTTCAGGCTGCGGGCACTCGCGGCCGCGCAATGGTCGAGGGCGCACGCCAGATCAAGATCCATGGTTCCTACATTCCGGTAAATGCGCATGTGGAAAACCTTGATGCTTTGTCGGCGCACGCTGACTGCGACGAAATACTTGAATGGCTTTCTGGGTTACAGCACTCGCCCAAAACCACCTTTGTCACCCACGGTGAACCTGAGGCGTCGGCTGCACTCGCTGCCCGCATAAGGGACGAACTTGGCTGGCACTGTGAAATCCCGGAATTGGGGCAGGAGGTTGAGCTGCCATGACCATGCCACGGGAAGCAGGGGCATGCCATCTGGGTATCCGGCTGAAGCGGCTCGGCATCAACAGTCGCTCTGATCATATCATCTATATGCGTGACGACTGCGCAGTTTGTCGGGCAGAAGGCTTCAACGCGCAGGCGCGTGTCCGCGTGGACATGGGTGACAGGTTCATCATCGCGACCATCCATCACGTCAACTCCGATCTGTTGACCGACGGGGAGGCAAGCCTCTCTGAGCGAGCATGGGAGTTTCTGGATGCAAGCGAAGGAGATTGTATATCACTCTCTCACCCCGCACTTCTGGAATCGCTCCGCAAAGTTCGCGGCAAGATCTATGGTCGGGCCTTCGAGGGAGACGACCTTTCAACCATTGTTCGGGACCTAACCGAGGGCCGTTATTCCGATGTGGAAACGGCAGCCTTCATCACTGCCTGCTCGGCCCAGGATTTGGATGGAGCAGAACGCATTGCGCTGACCAAGGCCATGGTTGACGTGGGCGACAGGCTTGAATGGTCGCGCACGCCAGTAGTCGATAAGCATTGTATCGGCGGGTTGCCTGGCAACCGGACCACGCCGATTATTGTTTCCATCGTTGCTGCGAACGGCCTTCTGATGCCCAAAACATCGTCGAGAGCCATCACCTCGCCTGCTGGCACGGCGGACACGATGGAGGTGTTGACCAAGGTTGACCTTGACCTTGCGGCCATCCGGCGGGTGGTGGCAAGTGAAGGCGCCTGCCTTGCCTGGGGTGGGGCGGTGCGCCTCAGCCCGGCTGATGATCTGCTGATCCGCATTGAGCGCGCGCTTGATATCGATAGCGACGGCCAACTTGTTGCCTCGGTTCTGTCGAAAAAGATAGCCGCCGGGGCCACCCACCTTGTCCTTGATATCCCTTATGGGCCGACGGCCAAGGTGCGGTCCCTTGAGGCTGCAGAGAAACTGAAGGCTAGCCTTCTGGATGTTGCGGCGGCTTTCGGCCTGAAAGCGCACGCGGTCTTAAGTGATGGGACAGAGCCTGTAGGACGCGGTATCGGCCCGGCCCTTGAGGCGCGGGATGTGCTGTCTGTCCTCAGGTGCGAGCCGGACGCGCCGCAAGACCTGCGGGACCGCGCCATCACCCTTGCCGGGTGCCTGCTTGAAATGGCGGGCTGTGTTGATGCCGGGGCAGGTGCTGCCCGCGCCACTGCCACCTTGGAAGACGGATGCGCCTTCAAGAAATTTGAAGATATCTGTGCTGCCCAAGGCGGCTTGGCCAAGCCGCCTGTCGCGCCGCATCGGTGGGCGGTTGAGGCGACAGAAAACGGACGGGTGGCGGGTATCGACAACCGCCGCATCGCCCAAGTAGCAAAGCTGCTAGGCGCACCCGATGCTAAAGCTGCAGGGGTACTGATGATGGCGCGTGTGGGCGATCGGGTAGAAGTTGGCGCGAAACTATATGAGATGCACGCCGAAACCACGGGCGAGATGGCATACGCGCAGGCCTATGTGGATCAGAACCAAGACATTATTGCCGTGGAGGTCAGCTAATGGGATTTATCTATTATGCGCTGCCGGGGGCGGAAGAATTGGCGGAAAATCTGGCGCGCCGGGCAGATGCCAAGGTTGGTAGGCTAGAAGTGCGCCATTTCCCCGATGGCGAAATATATGTGCGGGCCCATACGCTATGTGCAGGCCACAGAGCGGTGCTGGTTGCTGATCTTGCGCGACCTGACCATACGGTTCTAGCACTGATTTTCGCGGCTGATCTCCTGCATGACCTTGGCGCTGAAGATATTGGCCTTGTTGCGCCCTATCTGGCTTATATGCGCCAGGATAAACGGTTCCGTGAGGGCGAGGCGGTCACCTCTGCCTCCTTCGCCAAACTGGTCAGCACCGCGCTGGACTGGATGGTAACGGTCGATCCGCATTTGCACAGGCGCAAGAGCTTGTCAGAAATTTATTCTATTCCAGCCAGTGCGCTTCATGCGGCACCTGTTATCGGTGAATGGATGGCGCACAATGTGCCAGACGCCCTTCTTGTGGGGCCGGATGGAGAAAGCGAACAGTGGGTGAAGGCTGTGGCGGAGGTCGCTGACATGCCTTTCATTGTGCTCAGAAAGGTCAGGCATGGAGACCGCGATGTGGAGGTCAGCGTGCCGCAGGCCGACCAGTGGCACGATAGAACGCCGGTGTTGGTGGACGATATCATTTCAACAGCCCGGACGATGATCGAAACCGTCTTTCATCTAAAGAATGCAGGCATGAAGCCTCCCATCTGTATTGGTGTGCATGCCATCTTTGCTGGCGATGGGTATGAGGCACTGAAGAATAGGGGGGTGAGGATCGTCACCTGCAACGCTGTGCCGCATCCCACAAACGCAATCGACCTCACCGGTCTGATCGCCAGCGGGATACAGACGCTTCTCAGCACCAAACAGGGGGTATTGTGAATCAGACACTCCGATATATCGCAATAGGCGCGATTGTGGCTGCCGTTGCCGCTGTAGCCTGGTTTTGGCAGCAGAATGACGGCGTCTGTGCGGCAGGTGGTGCGCCAGCGATCTGTGTTCCCGAACAGATCATTCTCTATGGCAACGTGGATGTGCGGCAGGTCAATCTGGGTTTCAAGGTATCCGGTCGGGTAGATCAGGTGCTGGTCGAAGAAGGGGATCGGGTGACGCAAGGCCAGAAGTTGGCAACCCTTGAAAAGCCCGATTTTGCGGACGACGTCGCGCTTGCTCAAGCACAGTCCGATGGCAGTGCCGCCGCGCTCAAGCAGCTTGAAAACGGCGCGCGGCCCCAAGAAATTGCACAGGCGCTAGCGCTTGTGGAAGAACGGCAGGCGACGGTTGAGAATGCCCGTCGAACCGTGCAGCGCCGCTCTGAGTTGGCCGAGGATGGTTTTACTGCCCATCAGGCGCATGAGGATGCAGAGGCAGCGCTCCTTGAAGCGGAAGCACGGCTTCGGTCTGCGATCGAGACTCTGAAACTCGTCAAGGCCGGGCCTCGGCAGGAGGAAATCGCGCGAGCTCGCGCCGCTCATACTGCGGATGCAGCCTCGCTGTCGCTCGCAAAACGTCGACTTAAAGATGCAGAGCTGTATGCACCAAACGAAGGCACCGTACTCACCCGCGTACGGGAACCCGGTGCGATCGTTCAGGCGGGGGAACCAATCCTGAACCTGAGCCTCAATTCGCCGGTCTGGGTTCGCACCTATGTGGAAGAACCTCAGCTTGGGTTCATCACACCCGGCATGACAGCAACCGTGCAGACGGATTCCGGGGGCGCGTATGAAGGCCAGGTTGGGTTCATATCGCCCGTCGCGGAATTTACACCCAAAACCGTGGAGACCAGGGAACTGCGCACGCGCCTTGTCTATCGTGTTCGGGTGATCGTGGACGGTGATGACGATGGATTGCGGCAGGGTATGCCAGTGACTGTGGTCCTTGTGCCGAAAGGGGCTGTGGCCGGTGCAGCCGCTGATTGACATACAAGCGGTTAGCAAGAGCTTTAGTGCTTGTCGTGCTGCAATACAGGACGTGTCCGCCAGCCTGATGCCAGGCCAGATAACAGGAATTGTTGGTCCTGACGGCGCGGGCAAAACCACCTTGCTTCGGATGATGGCGGGGCTTCTTACCCCCGATGAAGGACGCATACTGGTTGATGGCGAAGATAGGTGTGATGGAGGCAGGAGGCGTGACCATCTGGCCTATATGCCCCAGCATTTCGGCCTGTATGAAGACCTGACGGTCATGGAAAACCTACAGCTGTATGGCGATTTGCGATCGCTGGCTAAGGCGGAGCGACCGGCGCGCTATGAAACGCTTTTGCAGTTTACGGGCCTTGGTCCTTTTACCGAGCGGCTCGCTGGGCGTCTCTCCGGTGGCATGAAACAGAAGCTTGGCCTTGCGTGTGCCTTGATCCGAACGCCCAAAATACTGCTTCTTGATGAGCCAAGCGTGGGTGTGGACCCAATTTCGCGGCGGGAACTATGGGCGATGAAGCAGGAATTGGCGGGCCAAGGCATGGCGATCGTGTGGAGCACCGCATATCTGGACGAGGCGGCGCGCTGCTCATCAGTGTTGTTGCTGGAAAGTGGACGGGTTTTATATAGCGGTCCCCCTGGTGTGGCGACCGATTGCATGGAAGGCCAAAGCTATGTCGTGCAGGGTCTTGCGTCGGGTCAGCGCAGGATGTTGGTCAAGGTTATGCAGCAGGACGGCGTGCTTGACGCGACGATCGAGGGGCATGAGGTTCGCTTCCTTATGGCCGCTGACGCAGACAGGCTAACACCGCGCGCTCTGGATGTTGACGGCGATGCCGTTATCGTGCCCGTTAAACCGCGATTTGAAGACGCCTTTATAACTTTGCTCGGAGGTGCACGCCTCAGCGCTTCGCCCTTTGCGGACATGCAGAAAGTGGCGCACAACGGTAACGACGTCTCGATACACGCTGATGGATTGACACGCCGGTTTGGCGATTTCGTTGCGGCAGATCAGGTCAGTTTCTCAGTTGGACGGGGTGAGATTTTCGGCTTGATCGGGCCGAACGGCGCGGGAAAATCCACTACCTTCAAGATGCTCTGCGGGCTTTTGAAGCCCAGCGCAGGCAATGCTTCAGTCGCAGGCCTAGACTTGAGGAAAGCCTCGAGCAAGGTGCGTGGCCGGATCGGATATATGGCACAGGGCTTTGCCCTATATGGCGACTTGAGTGTCATACAGAATCTCACCTTTTTTGCGGGCATCTATGGGCTGAAGAGGAAAAGCGCCCAGCTTGCCATTGAGCGCGTCAGCGACATTTTTGGACTAGCTGCCCACCATGGGGGGCGTGCGGGCGATTTGTCCCTGGGATTCAAGCGCCGCCTAGCGCTCGCCTGCTCTGTCATGCACGGGCCGGATATACTTTTTCTCGATGAGCCGACCTCTGGTGTGGACCCGAAAACACGGCGCGAGTTTTGGGGGCATATCAACGCCATGGTTAGTCGAGGTGTCACTATTATCGTGACAACCCATTTTCTGCATGAAGCCGAATATTGTGACCAAGTGGCCCTGATCAATAAGGGCCGGATCATCGCTGCAGGTGCCCCGGATGCCCTGAAATCAGAAGTGTGTGCCCCTGATCTGCCCAATCCTACGCTTGAGGACGCATTCGTCTCACTGGTCGCGAGGCAGGAGGCCGCGGCATGAAGTTCAACATGGGGCGCATATTCGGGCTGGCACGTAAGGAAAGCAGGCAGATTTTAAGAGACCCGAGCAGTCTGATCATTGCCGTCTTTCTACCACTTACCTTGCTGTTCCTGTTTGGGTACGGCGTCACGTTCGATCCGCGCAACTATGATATTGGCCTAGTGGTGGAGCAGCCCACGCCCGAGACCGGCAGCTTTACGGCCTCGCTGGTGACGTCCAGTTACTTCCGTGTGGCAACCGGTCGCGATGTGCGGGACCTGGAAAGCAAGCTAGTCTCGGGTGAGCTGAAGGGCATCGTCGTGCTGCGCGCTGACTTTTCTCGCCGCGCCTTTCGCCGGGATACGGCTCCGATCCAGGTTCTGGTGGACGGGACGGACGCCAATACCGCGGAATTGATCCGTGGCTATGTGCAGGCTGTGTGGGCGTCGTGGCTTGGCCAGGAGCTTTCTAGCAACGGGATCGACTACTCGCCGCCTGTAGGCCTTGTGTCCCGCCTGTGGTACAACCCGGAAGCCTCCAGCAAGAATTATCTGGTGCCTGGGTCCGTGGCGATCATCATGACGATGATTGGCGCGTTGTTGACCGCCCTTGTGGTGGCGCGGGAATGGGAACGCGGTACGATGGAAGCGTTATTGACCACCCCGATCGGCCGGTGGGAACTGCTTCTTGGGAAACTGGCGCCTTATTTCCTGTTGGGCATGGTATCCATGGTCCTATCGGTTGGGGTGGCTATCTGGCTTTTTGCTGTGCCGTTCCGGGGATCCTTCTGGGTGTTGGGGCTGACGTCAGCCGTGTTCATGTGGACATCGCTTGGTATGGGGCTGCTGATCTCGACCATCTCGCGAAGCCAACTGATCGCCGCCCAGATTTCCATTCTGTCAGCCTTTCTTCCTGCCTTTTACTTTTCGAACTTTGTTTTTGAGGTCGACAGCATGCCAGCCCCTCTTCAGGGGATCAGCTATATTGTACCGGCCAAATATTTTGTCTCGACGCTTCAAACGCTGTTCCTGGCGGGGGATGCGGGTGACGTGATCGTGACGGACACGCTGGTCCTGGCGCTGATCGGCTTGGTGTTTTTCATGGTGGCCGTCAAGAAAACCAGAACGGATTTGGAGTAGGCAACCATGTGGACCCGACTTTATGCGCTGATCAAGAAGGAATTGTGGGCCAACATCCAGGACAGACAAACCCGGTTCCTGTTGCTGGTGGCGCCCCCGTTCCTGTTGCTGATTTATGCCTTCGCACTGACGCAGGAGGTCAAGAATGTGTCACTTGCAGTTTTCAACCAGGATCAGGGCCTTGAATCCCGCGAACTGGTGTCGCGCTTTGTCGGGGCCCCGACCTTCACGCATGTAACCTATCTGGCAGGCGACAAGGAAATTGGCGAGGTCATCGAAAACCAGACGGCATTGATGGTGCTTCACATCCAGTCGGATTTTTCCAGACGGGTCGCACAGGGCGAGACATCAAACGTGCAGATTATTCTGGATGGCCGCCGATCGAACGTTGCGCAAATACTGGCGAGCTATACAGGGGAAATCGTTGCCACCTTCAATGCCGAGATGGAGGCGCGGACGCCTAGGAGTGGGACCCCACCCAGTGAGATTGTTTCCCGAACCTATTTCAATCCGAATTTTGATACCATCTGGTCGGGCACGCCGGGGCTGTTTGCTGGGCTAATCGCCACGGTGGGCTTTATGGTGTCTGCTTTCTCGGTCGCTCGGGAGCGTGAGTTGGGAAGCTTCGAGCAGTTGCTGGTATCGCCGCTGCGGCCGTTTGAGATTTTGGTTGGGAAGACCATTCCCGCGCTGATCATTGCCATGACAAGCGCGCTGGCGATGCTGATCCTCAGTATCCTTGTCCTGGGCGTGCCGTTTGAAGGCTCCGTTCTTCTGTTATTTGCCGCGATGACGCTCTATCTTGCGGCCATCATCGGTATCGGGTTGTTTATATCATCGCTTGCGTCCACGCAGCAGCAAGCCATTATCGGGATATTCATGTATATGGTGCCAGCCATCCTGCTCTCTGGCTATGCTACACCGGTAGAGAACATGCCCGACTTGCTGCAGGCTGTCACTCAAACCAACCCGATAACGCATTTCATTGCGATCTGTCGCGGCGTGTTCCTAAAGGCTGTGCCAGCAGGTGATGTGGTCGGCCATATGTGGCCAATGCTCGCGATTGCTATTGTGACCCAGTCAGCCGGTGCCTGGATGTTTCGGCGCAAGCTCTCCTGATGTCATAGCGGTGTGCCAAGGCGACACACCGCTTAAAGGAAAGGGACTGGGCGATCAGTGGTTGTGATCGTGCTCTTTCTTCTTCTCGCCTTCTTGTTTCATGTCATCCTTGTCCATGCCCTTTTTCATCCCTTGGTCCATTGGCATCATCGACATACATTCATCCATTTGCAGCATCATGTTGCTGCGGATCTTGGCTGGGTCAGTCTCATGATCCATTTCCATTTTCTCGGTCATGCAGACCTTCATATGCTTGCGCATCATATCCCGCATCATCATGCCGTCTTTCATCATCATATGGCCCGCCTTATCTTTGTGATCATCCTTATGATCACCGTCGTGGGCATTAACCGGCATTGTGAGCGACAGGCCGATAGCGGCTGCTGCCAATGTAGTGACGATTGATTTGCTTTTCATGAAAACCTCCTGAGGATTGATTGTGGTCTGTTTGGAAATTCCAAATGTTGGGATTGATGCGGCAGAGGATCAGGCGCCTGTCAGATTCGGGACAAAGCGTGGTGTGTGCTCGGCATACCGTGTGAAGGTTTCGCCGAAATCCCTTTCTGCCTGGTGTTCTTCCGTGATTGACAGTCGCCAGTAGACAATAAGAAGTATAGGGAACATCGCGAGCGTCAGGATGGTCGGCCACTGCAGGAGGAACCCAAACATGATCAGAACAAAAGCCACATACTGGGGGTGCCGTATACGGGCATAGGGGCCGCTGGTCGCCAGCGTTCCTGTCTTTTGTGCCCGATATAGGACGTTCCAGGCCGCCCCCAGCAGCAAGAACCCGCCGCCGATGAAAACCATGCTCAGAATATGGAAAGGACCGAAGTGCGGGTTGGCTTTCCAGCCGAACATCATCTCCAGCAGATGGCCGGAATCGTGCGCGAACCAGTCCACATCAGGAAATTGGCTTTGCAGCCATCCGGATAGGAAATAGATCGTTAGTGGCACGCCGTACATCTCAGTGAAGAGGGCGACAATGAAAGCGCTGAAAACACCGAAGGAGCGCCAGTCAGTTGTCGTCTTTGGCTTTGTGAAGCTAAAAGCAAAGAATATGAAAATGGCCGAGTTCAGGATCACGAGGCTCCAGAGCCCATAGGACGATGAATGATCCATGGCGACTTACTCCTCATCCTTGTGGTCATGGTGAGAATGACCCCCATGCATGAACAGATGCATTCCTACGCATAGCAGCAACAACAGCAGTAACGGCGCATTGCCACCGAGTGTTATATGAGCCCTATGTTCATAAACTAACATCAAACCAGCGATCGCTAGGAACACGATGAACACGAAACCGATCCGTGTTTGAAAGAAGCCTGGAGAATTTTTCATGGTCGCCCTCCGAAAGGTTTAGCACGAGCTTAGGGCTTCCAGTTACAGGAAGGTCAAGGCAGGAAATCTCCAGGCGCATTATTTTTTCAGAGGGTCAAAAAAATGCAGAAAGCCTATTGACCTTACCCTTACTAGAAGCTTTAGGCTTCCGGCGAATCCACCGTTGATCAGGAGTTTCGCCCATGTGTGAGCACCACGACCATCATCACCACGCCGGTCACGATGCACCCGTTGTCCATGACCCCGTTTGCGGCATGTCGGTCGACCCGGCTGCAAGCAAGCGCAAGGTCAGCCATGCCGGGCATGACTATTATTTCTGTAGCGATCATTGCAAGGCCAAATTCGAGGCGGAACCAGACACATATACAACAGCCAAAGATCCGGTCTGCGGCATGACTGTCGACCGGGGCACGGCGTCCCATGTTCAAAAGCATGAAGGGGATCGCTATTATTTCTGTTCGAAAAAGTGCGAGCAGAAGTTCGTGGCTGATCCTGCCCAATATCTTGGTGACATGCCGACCCCGGAGCCGATGCCGGAAGGCACGATATATACCTGCCCGATGCATCCCGAAATCCAACAGGTGGGTCCGGGAACCTGCCCCATCTGCGGTATGGCACTAGAGCCCATGGGTGTGCCCGCGGGGGATGAAGGCCCAAACCCGGAGTTGGTCGACTTCAAGCGCCGTTTCTGGTTGGGGGCAATTTTCACGGTACCACTTCTGGTGCTATCCATGGGGCCGTATATCGGCCTTGGTGGCGTTCGTGAGATCTTTGGGGAACGTCTGACGCTGTGGATTGAGTTCGCCCTTGGCACGCCGGTGATCTTGTGGGCCGGGTGGCCTTTCTTTGTTCGTGGGGCCCAATCCTTTGTTACAGGTAACCTCAATATGTTCACCCTGATCGGGATCGGGACCGGCGCAGCCTATCTTTTCAGCGTCGTCGCGGTGTTGGCACCTGGTATCTTCCCTGATGGGTTTCGCGATCCGGAAGGCCATGTGGGAGTCTATTTTGAAGCGGGTGCTGTGATCGTGACCCTCGTGCTGCTTGGACAGGTGATGGAGTTGGGCGCGCGGGAGCGCACCGGTGCTGCCATCAAGGCGCTTCTGGACCTGGCGGCCAAGACCGCCCGGAGAATCCGCGATGATGGCCGGGAGGAAGAGATTTCGCTTGAAGATGTAGCCGTTGGTGATCGCCTTCGTGTGCGGCCCGGCGACAAGATCCCAGTAGACGGCGTTGTGCTCGAAGGTCGGTCGTCGGTCGACGAATCCATGATTTCAGGCGAACCCGTACCTGTTGAGAAGGTGGGAGGCGATACACTCACAGGTGCCACGATCAACGGAACGGGTAGCCTGATCATGAAAGCGGAACGTGTGGGTAAGGACACCATGCTGTCGCAGATTGTCGAGATGGTCGCAAATGCGCAAAGGAGCCGGGCACCAATCCAGAAACTGGCAGACTCTGTTGCGGGCAAGTTTGTGCCGGTGGTAATTCTTATTGCTGTGCTCGCCTTTATCGCCTGGGCTGTTTGGGGGCCAGCACCGGCATTGTCATATGGCTTGGTTGCGGCTGTCGCTGTACTCATCATCGCATGTCCATGTGCGCTCGGATTGGCAACGCCGATGTCGATTATGACAGCTACCGGCCGCGGCGCACAGGCGGGCGTGTTGATCAAAAATGCAGAAGCGCTCGAGCGCTTTGCCAAAGTTGATATCCTGATTGTCGACAAGACCGGGACCCTGACGGTGGGCAAGCCCAAATTGGTGGCTGTGTTGCCGCAGGCGGGGCACAGCGAAGAGGATGTGCTCCGTTTTGCAGCGAGCCTTGAGCGCGGGTCCGAGCATCCGCTGGCAGAAGCCATTGTATCCGGCGCGGAAGAGCGCGGCCTGAAGCTTGTGGCTGCCGACGATTTTGAAGCGGTGACCGGCAAGGGCGTGAAAGGCGTGATCGACGGCACTTCCGTAGCGCTCGGGAACGCCAAACTGCTTGAGGGCATGGGGATTGATGGTGGGGCACTGTCCGATACCGCCAATGCTCGTCGCGATGAGGGCGAAACCGTCATGTTTGTCGTGCTCGATGGTGAAATAGCGGGGCTTGTATCGGTAGCGGACCCGGTGAAGGAAACCACACCAGATGCCCTTAAGGCACTTCACGCAGAAGGACTGACGGTAATCATGGCTACGGGCGACAATGAACGCACTGGCCGGGCCGTCGCCGCAAGGCTCGGGATTGATGATATCCGTGCCGACGTATTGCCGGAAGACAAAGCCCGTATTATTCGGGAACTTCAGGAACAGGGACACCGTGTCGCCATGGCGGGCGACGGTGTCAATGACGCGCCCGCGCTGGCGCAGGCCGATGTGGGAATTGCCATGGGGACCGGTGCTGACGTGGCGATTGAAAGTGCGGGCTTCACCCTTGTGAAAGGGGACCTGACCGGGATTGTCAGGGCGCGGCGGCTGGCTTGCGCCACGATGCGCAATATCAGGCAAAACCTGTTCTTTGCGCTCGTCTATAACGCCGCTGGTGTGCCGATTGCGGCCGGTGTTCTGTATCCCTGGCTGGGTCTCCTGATTTCGCCCATGTTCGCGGCCGCGGCCATGAGCCTGAGTTCTGTGTCGGTGATCAGTAACTCGCTCAGGCTGAAGTCGATCCGGCTCCAGGAGTGAAGTCATGGCACAGCTGACGATTGGAAAACTTGCTGACGCGACCGGCGTTGGCATTGAAACGATACGGTATTATGAGCGATGCCATGTCCTCCCCACGCCTGAGCGCACCAGCGCCGGATATCGGGTATATGGCTCGGAAAATGTCAGGCAGCTTAAGTTCGTGAAGGAGGCGCAGTCTTTAGGTTTTACACTTAAAGAAATAAGGGAGCTCCTGGAACTGTCAGCGAGTCCTGCGGCTGATTGCGCAGCCGTCAACAAGATTGCAAGAGACAAGATTGAACAGATCGACGGCAAGCTGGCTCTTCTGACCAAGATCAAGCAGAATTTGGAAGTGTTGGCAAATTATTGTCCTGGCAATGATCAGCCGCTTCAGGACTGTAGCATAATCAATCATTTGTATGGCGACTAACCAATGCGCGTAAATTTGCTAAAGCTCGTTTCGAGTGGGAACAAACCGTGAAAAAACAACAGGTTCATAAATTTCTTGCTAAAACCCACAAGTGGATCGGCCTGGTCCTCGGCCTTCAGGTCCTTGCCTGGACGGTAGGCGGCGTGGTCATGAGTTGGATCCCGATCGACACTGTTCGCGGCGCTCACAATGTTGAAGAACAGTCCTCTATTGCGTTGATGGAGCTAAATAGCTTTTTGCCAATAGCGGAAATCGCCAAGCGGGTTGAAGGGCCGATCACGCGGGCAACCTACATGACGTTGTTGGAAAGGCCTGTTGTCAGGATAATACAGGCGGCCGAAGTTGTTACGCTCGTGGATGCCCAATCGGGGCATGTCTTGCCGCCGGTTGATGAACGGCTGGCCCGTCGTGTCGCAGAGGCGGATTTTAAGCCCGATGTGTCCATAACGTCGGCGGTACTCGTCGATCAACACACGATCGACTATCGTGGCCCACTTCCAGTTTGGCAGGTACAATTCGCGGACAAGGACACAACGTCAATCTATGTGTCGCCAGTGGAGGGGCGTGTTCTGGCTAGGCGATCAGCCACATGGCGCTTATATGATTTTTTCTGGATGCTACACATCATGGACTATGATGAGCGCGAGAATTTTAACAATCCGCTGATTATGACCTTCGCCTTAAGTGCCGCACTATTCACCCTGTCGGGGCTGGGGCTGGTGTTTTTCCGTTTCTATCGGCGAGATTTCAACTGGCTCCTCGGACGGAGGAAGCGGCTTTAGGTGCTGCCCGGTGGCTGCTGGAAAGGATGCTGGCTTTGGAAAAGACAATGAAGATATCGGATTTTTCGGCCTACTCAGGTGTGCCGAGTGATACTATTCGATACTATGAAAGGCGCGGGCTTCTTCCAGCACCTGCGAGGAAGCCCTCCAACTACAGGATGTACAGCAAAGATGACGCCGCACAGGTTCGTTTCTTGCATGATCTTCAATCCTTGGGGTTGTCGCTTCATCAATTGGTCACTTTGCTTTCTATCTGTGATGAGAAAAAGTCGTTGAGTTTGGATGATGAATCCTTTGTCGATACGATACTTGGAGACCTTGAGGCAAGGCAGGCTTTGTCAGACCGCTTGGAAACAGTGCTGAGAGAGTTGAAGGCTGGTGAGAAGTGCTCGGACGTAGCGTGGAAAATGTTCGGGGAAAGGAATGCTTCTTAGACAGCAACCGACACGCCTGTGTCATTGCTCAAGATGGAGAGTTTAAGATCAGGGAAAGGATCACCAAGATGAAACTCAACGTAATCGCTATGGCAAATGCTGGTGCTGCAACGGCAGCAATCCTATGGACGATCTGCAGCCTGCTTGTATATGTACTGCCGGTTATGATGATGTCGACGACAGGACATATGGTCCATTTGGATATGGGGGCGCACAGCTGGACCCTAACACTCTATGGCTTTACCTTTGGACTTGTAATCTGGACAGCATTTGCCTGGATAACTGGGTGGTTTTTGGGTGCCTTTTACAACAAGTTTGGCGATGACGCTTGATGATGCGCCGCCGGACTTTGAATAGTAAATGAGGAATCTGGAAATGCACGCGGACAATATGGACCAGTGGATGCATAGCCATGATTTTCATGGTGCCGGCGAAAAGGCAGAGAAAAGCACCCGGCGGGTGGTTTGGCTAACAGTTATTATGACGGTGGGAGAAATTGCTGCGGGACTCATGTTCGGCTCAATGGCGCTTCTAGCCGATGGTTGGCACATGGGTGCCCACGCTGCCGCATTAGGGATCACGCTGTTTGCCTACGCGTATGCGCGAAAGCATGCCAGGAGTGAAGCCTTCAGCTTCGGCACTGGCAAGGTCAGCGTGTTGGGCGGCTATTCGAGTGCGATCGTCCTTGGCGTCGTGGCGCTTTTGATGGCACTTGAATCAGTCGAGAGGCTGATCGCGCCGGAGGCCATCCAATTTGACCAGGCGATTGCCGTCGCGGTGTTGGGGCTTGCGATCAATGTCGCCAGCGCCTTCATGCTGGGCGGTAATCATCATGATGGCAGTCACAGCCATGGCCACCATCATGATCATAATCTACGGGCCGCCTACCTGCATGTGCTCGCGGATGCACTCACGTCGGTGTTGGCGATCATCGCGCTTTTTGCTGGCAAGTCACTCGGCTGGGTCTGGATGGATCCAATGACGGGTATTGTGGGCGCGGTCATCATCACGCGCTGGGCCATAGGCCTTGGCAAGGACACGGCGGCGATCCTCCTGGATCGGCATGACGACACCGGCGCACGTGAGAAGATCGTTAGTCTGATTGAGGGCAACGAGGATGACAAGGTGGCGGACCTTCATGTCTGGCGCCTGAACTCGAACCAGCTCTCCGCCATCGTCTCGATTATGACGAACACACCAAAGCATCCAGATCACTATAAGGAGATTATCACTGAAAAGATCGGCATCTGCCACCTGACGGTCGAGGTGTATTAGTGCCGTTAGATTGAGTTGCGTTGGCGACGGGCGTTTCGATTCCAAGGTTATATAGTCAATTTTAATTTCTAGTGGCCAGGAGCTTGGGTCTTCCTCGTTGGTATCAGGAAAGCTCTTGCTCTAGCTGATCAAGCGGGTAGGCTATCGGGAGGAGTGCCGGATGGTGAGCAATAAAACCCAATGGGAAGGAAAGCTCCTGCTTGCGCAAGGGTGGGCGCATTATCATGGGCCCGCGGGCGATACGACTTTCCATGCACATTACCCTGTCCAACTTGTCTTTTCTGAGTCCTGCGAGGCGACGGTGACATTTGATGATCGCCAGATGGTGGGCCGTTTTCTCCTTGTCCCGTCGAATGCAAAGCATATGCTTGCGCCAAGCCAGCGGCCGCTTGATCTGCTTTATATTGAGCCAACCTTACTCGACGGAAGCGAGGGCGAGAGTAGACCCCTTTCGGCGTGGCTGTTAGCGTTGCGGCAGGGCATGTCCACAGTTGACAACCCCAAGATGTTCCGCGCCCTTGAGGCCGTCGACGGCGCGCTTGGCGGCAAGGTCACACTGGATATGGTCGCGCGTGCTGCCGGCATGTCCAAAAGCAGTTTTACGAAACTGTTCCGCGCCATCATCGGTATGCCGCTCCGGCGGTATGTCATGTGGCGGCGTCTGAATGTTGCGGTTTCCGAGATTGGCGCGGGAGCAGATGCAACCCAAGCTGCCCATAAGGCAGGCTTTGCGGATTCTGCTCATTTCTCAAGAACCATGAGGGAGACATTCGGTGTCTCCCCCGCGGATAGTCTTCTTAAAATCAAGATGACGGTCGTGTCACCCTAGTGTTCGTGCTTTTTGGGTTTGTAATCGCGGCTTGAAGAGTGCGTGTGCACCACCTTCCATTCGCCATCAATTTGCCGGAACAGGAATGTCTGTCGCCCGGCCTTGTCGAACTCACGGCCATTTTTACGTACTTTGCCTTTGACGCGCGTGTCGGCAACAGCCCAGGCAAAACCGCCTTCGAAATGGATTTCAATGTCTGAGAAATCCAGGCTTAGAAATTCAAGGGCGTCTTTCTCGGGCTCCACATGGTTGGTAACCAGATCGTCCAGCCCCTCATTCTGGCCGCCGGACTCGATATAGCGCGCCCCTTCAAAATCGAGGAAATGTTTGCGGAACGGCTCTCCGTCGCCATTTTCCCAACCATATTCAATGGCTGCGATAATTTCCTTGATGGCTGTTTCATCCTCCGTGGAGGCAAAAACAGACATAGACCCAAACGCGATGAGTGCTGCGCAGATCAGTGTTTTCATGTAGTTCCTCTCCTTTTTCTTACTACACTGATACTAAAGGCTTTTCATGCTGAATAATAACCTATTCGGCAGCCTGATTTGATGCTGGCGCATTTATATTAGCGGGCGCCCTGAACGGCTGTAGCAGTTGCGCAACATAGGTGGTTGGATAGCTTGGCTCTTTGCCGATTCCGAGGTCGCCTGACGTGAAGTGGCGGTTGGCGTCATAAACGGCTGTTCCCAGTAGCCGGTCCCAGATTGTGGTGAACAAGCCGAAGTTCACATCGCCTTCCACTGGCCATTTTATATGGTGAAACCGGTGCAGGGGTGACAGAGCCAGTAGAAAGCGGAGCGGCCCAATCTTCACATCCACATTGCTGTGCTGCAAGAGCAGCTGGATTGCGATCGCGAAGGCGAGCAGCGCCGCAATGTCAAGGGGGATTCCCGTCAGGATAAGTGGGAAGGTGCCACCAAGCGTTTCGATCGCCTGATGAAGTGGATGTTTCATTAGGCCGTTAAAACCATACATGCGTTTGACGCTGTGATGCACCGCATGGAAGCGCCACAAGGTCGGATAGATGTGGCTCGCGTAGTGCACAAGCGTGATACCGCAGTCGGCAATCAGGATGGCGAGCAAGAGTTGCCCCCACATCGGCCAGGCGGTCGGCCAAACGTCAAATCCGGGCACAACAGCTACAATCAAGGGCAACAATGCAACAGAAGACGCATTGGCTGCTTCATTCACAGTAGCATGCGCCAGATCACGCCATCGGTCGTTACGATCTTCATTCCATTGCTTTTCGTAGGGCACGATGCGCTCCAGGCAAAATGAGACGCCAATTGCAAGAAGCAATAGCGCCAGTAACGAGGCATAGCCAAAGCCATTTGAAACCACAAAAAGCGCTGCGGACAAAAAGCCGCCCAGCATCGATGGCACATAGGCCACCTTGATGAATTCTCTCAATAGAAACATCGAACTCTCTCCTTCGTTCAGGTGAAAAATAGCGATTGATGGTCTGACTAGCTTGAAGAAATGGCCATTTCTTCAAGCGTGATCCGCGACTGTTCACTAAGTTTGCGGCCTAGGAAGCGAAACCAGGAGGTGGCAATGCCGAACATAGCAAAACACGACAGGGACGAAGCCCAGGCCTTTGTTCCAGCCCTTCGCTATAAGTGGGCCACCGGAATCTATGACTGGGTTATCGAATATTTTACACGCGGCGAGGCACTGCGACGTCTGTCGGTCAACGCCACAGCGCCTCAGGCCGGGGAAGCTATCCTTGACCTTGGCTGCGGCACAGGCGGTCTATCCATCGCCGTGGCGAAGGCTGAACCAAAGGCGAATGTCACTGGTTACGATATCGATCCAGATATCCTAGACATAGCACGCAAAAAGATGGGTTCTCGAGCGGAGGCACCTGCGGTCACTTTTCGGGAAGTCAATGTGGCGGAGATCGCTGCACTCCCCCAGACCGACATCGGTCGCTTCGACTGTGTGACCTCAAGTCTCGTGTTCCACCATTTGGCCCCTGATCGAAAGCGGATGGCTCTGCAAGCTGTTCGGGCATTGTTGCGCCCGGACGGCAGGTTTGTTTTGATCGACTGGGGTCCAGGGGCAAATATCCTTCTAAGGGGCGCTTTTTTGTTGGTGCGACTGCTCGACGGGCTGGCGGTAACCCGTGACAATGCCAGAGGAAACTTGCCGGTTATGCTTGAAGGGGCCGGCTTCTCGCAGATTGAGGCGAGACCGATGCTGAACACTATGTTTGGAACAGTATGGTGCTACCACGCAAAGGTGCAGTCTCTCCAAGGAAGTGAGTGACCTACGTTATCGGTGGTTTTGGTCGTACCAAGCTTGGCCTGCCTCCCAACGGTCAACCGGCCCAAGCGGTCCAATAGGGCAGTGATGTTCTTTGGTTGGTTTGCCAGTGACCAAGGAGTAAAGATGGTGGAAAGCCCGCATCTCGCAACCCGGCGTTCCAATCAGGGCAGCGACGACAAAGGCCAGACCGAGGTGGCTGAAGATATAAAGCTCCCAGATGTGGACGGTATGCGCGAGCAAGGGCGTTTCAAACATGTCAGCTTGAATGTAGCCCACCAAGGCCATGCCCGCCAAAGCCGCCGCGCTTACGGCAACGGGCCATTTCTTCCAGGAGCGCGAGAAGCCGATGTTGACCACATAGCTGACCAGTATGAGGCCGATGACGATGCCGTTCCACAGAAGTGGGCGGATGGCACCCTCACTCGTCATCAGATCGCCGCGCACGGCCCACAGCCCAAAGACATAATATAGGCACATAGTCCCGAACAGGAGGCGAACCAGGCGCCCGACCGGGCCGGGCCTTGGCAACGTGCCGCACTCTTCCAGTTTCAGGTCTGTCGTGGCCACCTCGGCTCTCCTCGCTGCTCTTTATACCCTCTCCCGCTCTATCCCGCGCAGCACGACAGGGTGCTGACATCCTTGTCGAAGGTTTGGACGGCAAGCTTCAAGCCTTCCACCCCTGTCAGATAGGGGAATATGGTCTGCCCCAGCTCTTTCGTGGTCATGCCCGCCTTGATCGCCATCACCGCGGTTTGGATGAGTTCCCCGCCCTCTGGGGCCAGAATATGCGCGCCGATCAATCTGTCAGTCGCCTTGTCTGCCACCAGCTTGATCAGCCCGCGTGTGTCGCGGGCCGCCAGATAACGCGGTACATGGTCCAGGGTGATCAGGCTGGTCTTCACATCGATGCCTTGCCCCCTTGCCTGTGCTGCCGTCAGCCCCACGGAGGCGACTTGGGGATCGGTGAAAACCACCTCGGGCATGGCAGCATTATCATAGGGGCGTTCCTCGCCGCCGATAGCATTGAGCGCCGCCAGTTTGGCGCCGTATGCCGCCATATAGACGACCATGTCCCTGCCGGTCACGTCACCAGCGGCATAGATCATGGGGTTGCTGGAGCGCATGGTGATATCAACCTCAATCCCGCCTTTTGCGTTCACGGCGACCCCGGCCTCCCCAAGCCCCAATCCTTCCGTGTTAGGGCGGCGTCCGGCAGCGAGTAGGAGCGTTTCCGCTGCCAATGTGCGCCTGTTACCATCCTGCTGATAGGTGAGCGTGACCGTACCATTCTCCTGGGTGACCGAGTGATAATCAAGCCCGCTAAGAACACGAATACCCTCGTCTTCCAGATACCGTGCCAGATGCTCGCTGATCTCGCCCTCCATACCGGGTAGCAGACGGCTTCGGCAACAGATGGTCACCCTGACGCCCGCACGCGCGAACATCTGGCTCAGCTCGCAGCCAATCACACCGCCGCCGATCACGATCATGGATGCGGGCAGCGTCGCGAGATCGAGTGCGGAGGTGCTGTCGAGATAGGGCACACCGTCGATACCGGGAATGGGCGGCACCGCGTTCGACGAGCCGGTCGCGATAATAATCTTGTCAGGCCTAAAGAGTATACCGTCTACCAACACGCCGTCCGCCGTCAGTCGGGCTTTGCCTTCGACATAGGTCACGCCGGGGTGGGACGGCAGCACGTCGGTATATTTGGCTTGCCTCAGTTCATCCACCAGTTGTTGCTTCTGCGTAACCGTGGCTTGCCAGTTCAACACCGTCGCAGCGGATGAAATGCCATCGAACCGGCTGGCGTGCCGGGCCTGATATAGGGGCTCAACCGCTCGGATCATCGTCTTTGACGGCACACAGCCTACGTTAACACAGGTGCCGCCGATGGTGCCCGTACCCACCAGCGTTACGGCCGCTCCAGCCTCCGCAGCCGTGATGGCAGCCGAGAAACCAGCTGAACCGGCACCAATGACCATCAGGCTCATCTGTTGCCCGGACCCCTTACCGCTGCAACACCTATCTTCGGCCTTGTCGAACGCCATCTCAGGACCCTTGTGTCAGGGTTGCAGGATAGCCGGCATTTGTGGAGGCGGCGGCAATGGCGTCGGTGTCCGCTTTTGACGGGTCGAAGACCACGGTCGCGGTTTTGCTTTCATAGTCCGTATCCACGGAAAGCACACCATCGACCTTTTCCATCGCCTTGCGGACCGTGATCGGGCACATGGCACAGGTCATTTTTTCAATGGTGAAGGAGGCGGTTTTCTGTGCGGTCTGTTCCGCGGCCACCTGTGTGTCGTGGGCATGCGCCCCTGCCGGGATTGCCAGACCAAGGGCGAGGCCGATCAGTGTTGCTTTCAAAAGATGTTTCATGTTGCTTGCTCCGTATCAGATATAGTTGCCAAGGACGGGTGCCCAGACGTCGACCGTCAGCGCCAGCAGAACCAGCGCCGTCGACACCCACAGAATGATTTTGATGATCCGGTCCGACTTGGCGGTTGCGCAGTAACCCTCGTCGCACTGCTTTTTGGGTTTGATATAGACCTGCCAGAAACCGACGCCGAGAAAGACCAGCGTCACCGCCGCAAAATAGTCTTTGTAGGGTTCCAGTACCGTCAGGTTGCCGATCCAGGCGCCGCTGACGCCCAGCATCAGGAAGACAAAGGGCAGGATGCAGCAGGAAGACGCCAGAATTGCACCGATCACGCCAAAGCTCGCGGCCCAGTTTTTCGTTCCATCTGTTTGTTCCATGTCGCTCATAAATATTCTTCATCACAGTTTCGTTGATTTCATCGCCCCGGCTTGCGCCGATGGTCCCATGTCCTGTAGGCTACGCCCTGTAGTAAATACAGGATCAACAGGAAAATGACCGTATCGCAAAAACGTGAATTCACGAGAGGAACGCTCGCGAAAGAGAGCGGGGTTAATCTGGAGACCATTCGTTTCTACGAGAAGATCGGCCTTATGCCCAACCCGCCGCGCACAGCCTCCGGTTATCGCTGTTATTCCACGGATCACCTGAAGCGGCTAAAGTTCATCCGCCGGTCCCGCGGACTTGGCTTCACTAATCAGGAGGTGGCAGGCCTCTTGGAGATGGTGGACGGCACCTACGCCTGCGATGATGTAAAAGACATGGCACTTGCGCATGTGGCGCTGATCAAAAGTAAGGTTGCCGACCTCGCGAAACTACAGGCCGCGCTTGAAAGCATGGCGGCGGAATGCCACGGCGGTGACACGCCCGATTGTGCGATTATAGACCGGTTACTTGACAATTAGAGGCACTCGCTGAGCGCTTCTGCGCTGCGGGTAGAACCGACACTGTAGGCTACACACCCGGCCTCTAGCATTAGCAGGCTGGGCGTGCGGACCGTGTTTTAATGGCGCCACATCAATTCTTCTTGCTAAAAAGACTCCTGGACAAGAAAGCAAGGGAAGCGATCAGGATCGATGCTTGCAGATACAGGCCTTCCTGGTTTGGATAGATCCCCAACCATTCGATTGCATTGAACTGCAACAGGGTTTGCGGGATTGTGCCCGCCTCCTGAAGCGCTGCAATGCCCTTGCCTGCAAAGATGAACGATAGCGCGAGCAACAGAATTCCTGTGCTCGAAAAGAACTGTCGTAGTGGCAACCTCACGCTGAAGCGGATAACCAGCCCGGCCAAGACGGCAAGGATCAAGACCCCGGCACCAAACCCGGCCATGATCCAGTCAGCGCTGTCCCTGGTGGCTTGGGCCCAAAGGGCCTGATAGAAGAGGATGGTTTCAAAGACTTCTCGATATACGGAAATGAAGGTCAGTCCGGTCAGGCCCCATAATGTTCTCCTGTTGAGGACGGCCTGAAGGCTCTTCTGGATGAAGGTCTGCCACCCGGCTGCGCTTGTCTTGCTGTGGAGCCAATAGCCGACAAACAGCAGCATGCCGGAAGCCAGCAGCGCGGCCACACCCTCGGTCACTTCGCGTGTGGCGCCGCTGATTTGGATGAAGCGTTCGGATACCACCCATGTGAGGCCGCCCAGCAAAAGCGCGGCGATCCAGCCTGTATGAAGAAATGGCATTGCTTCGCGCCGTCCGGTTTTTATCAGAAAAGCGGATATTGCCACGACCACCAGTAATGCCTCCAAGCCTTCACGTAACAGGATAACCAGACTGGTGACAAACGCGGCCGTCGCGGACAGCCCTTCGTTATTGTTGAAGGCAGTCTTGGCGCGCTGTAAAAGGGACTGTAATTCCTGGACACGGGACGTGACTTCACCCACTGGAGCTTCGGTGCGGATTGCGCTGCGGAGTTGCATCATCTGTGCTTCTATTTGCCGCATCAATGGAGCGTCGATGGCGGACAGGCTGGCCTCCACAAGCTCGAAACCTTCGAGGTAAGCGGCAAGGGTCGCTGTATACGCGTTCTCTGCGTCTCCATTCTCGTAGCTGTCCAGGCCGGATCGAAGCAAGGCTATTGCCACATCAAGCGGCTGGTCCTTGCGATCAAACAATGCTGTCGGATCGGTTCGCAGGTATGCCATCATCTCTGCGCCGCTGGCCCACTTTTCCGCTGCCTCCTCTGGTGACAGCCCGGCATATCTTTCGATGTCAATCGGGGCTGGGGCATCAGACTGATGCCATATCTGTCTGCCTTTGTGTGCCATGTCACCTACGGCACCAAATTGTCCGACATAGGCGGCGAGATTCCATCGGTCATCCGCTGAAAGGTGCGCATAGGCAGCCATCCCGGTTCCTTCGACCCCGTTCGTGATGGTGTTATACAAGGCGTAGAGCGAACGCTGGCTATAGCGCGCCTCATCCGTGAAGTCGGTTGGCTGCGGGTCCAACTCCTCGGCAAGCTCACCGTCCCCACTGCCGCCAGCGCCGTGGCACGCAGCGCACTCCCTTTGATATAGTAGTTTGCCGCGGCCTATGTCGGGAGCCTGATCCGGAGTGACCTTCAGGCCCGACATCTGAATGATGGTTGCGCGCATCGACTGTGAGAGCGATTTGACCTTTGCCGAAGGCGCTCTTGAAAGGATCAGGCCTTTCAGGTCTTTCGCTTGCTCAAGCAAACCCTGCATTTCTGATGCGGTCGCCATCTTTTGCAATTCGATCTCAATGATGCCGGAAAATTCCACCATTTCTTCGTATTCAAGCTGGTTGACAACAACGCCGTTTGAAACCGCCTCGCTATAGTCCACGCCAACATAGTCAACGAGCTGAACCAGGCGAGCGCTGTCATTCGCATACGCGCCGGTCAAAAAGGTGAACTGCAGGATGAGGATAAAGAGTAAACAATTTTGTCGGGTCATTGTTGGGCTACCAGTTGTTCGAAAAAATGCAATTGAGAATTAATATGAAATATGACAGGGCAATGTACAACCTCATTCTGGGCCTGACGCATTTTCACGTTCGTTCGTGTCGTCTTTGGGCCATGTGCTCTCGACGTAGGAGAGGACAGCCACAATTTCTTCGTCCTTAAGGGTGTCCTCAAAGGCGGGCATATCGCTGTTCAATGTGCCCTTGCCTTCAAGCGCATGAACACCGAATTTGGTCATTATGAAAAGCGATTTATCGGAGTGCCTCCAGGCTTTCCCTGTCGCGTCAAGCGGAGGAGCGCGCGGGCGCTCAAAAGGCTTCTTTTCCTGCCAGCCCGGTTGTCCTTCAAGGTTATCGCCGTGGCAGGCCGCACAGTATTGGCTGTACAGAACTTGACCGCGCTGCACCAAAACCGGGTTTTCCGGATGAAGTGTCATATCCGGGAGGGTCTGCGCCTCATAATAGGACAGCAGGTAGAGTGACGCGGACACAGCCCCAAGCGCTGCCGTGTATTTCAGGATCAAATTTTTCTTTTCGGCTTTCATCCTTTGGAGTTTCCTGTGCTCGGCTTTCATGGTGGGACAGGCCCAAAAGGTGGCCTGGCAACGTGTAGATGGGGGTCATATGTTGCCAGGCCGTGGGGTACAGCCGGATTGTCAATACAGTCTGACTGACTGGCCGTCCGATACCCCTTGGAACCGGCGACAGGACCGCGAGGTTATCCCGCCGCCGGGCTGCCTGCTGAGCACAATTGGCGCAGTGCATCAGCAGGCATGGGCAGAGCTTTAGCTGCCGTCGATCTTGATGGCCTGTTCCACGTCGGTCACATAGATCCAGCCTGCCGTCTTCTGGCCGGTCCGGCCCTGACGGCTGATGATGTCGATAGCATCATCCAGTTGGCCATCGTCGCACACCAGTTCCAGCTTGATCTCGGACACCACCTTGGTGCCCAGATCTACAGAATACTGTTGCTCCTGAGAGCTGAGGGCCTTGAGAAGCCCCAGCACATCGACGACCGAGATATATTTATATCCTGCCTGTTTCAATTCATGAACGACATCCGAAATCCTGTTTCGGTGTATGAAAGCCTTTATCTCTTTCATGATGACACCTCATTTTTTGAAGGAAGGGGTTTTGTCTTGCCGCTCCGGCTTTCCATCCAGTCATAAATAACTGGCAACAGCACAAGGGTGAGCAGGGTCGATGTGATCAACCCGCCCACCACGACGGTCGCGAGCGGCCGCTGTGTCTCTGCACCAACGCCGCTGGAAAGCAGCATCGGTACCAGGCCGAGGATGGCGACACTGGCGGTCATGAGTACGGGCCTGAGCCTGAGCTCCGTCCCCCTTTGCACCGCATCGCGCACGCTCATGCCTTTGGCCCTGAGCTCGTTGATGAAACTCACGAGCACGATGCCGTTGAGCATGGCCACGCCAAACACTGCGATAAAGCCGATGGCTGACGGTACCGACACATATTGACCTGTGACGAATAACCCGATCAGTCCTCCCGCCGTGGCAAACGGCACGTTGGCAATAATCAGCGTGGCAAAGCGCACCGAGTTGAAGGCAGTATAGAGGAGCACAAAGATGAAGAAGATCGTCAACGGTACAATCACCGACAGACGCGCAAGGGCACGTTGCTGGTTTTCAAAAGCGCCGCCCCATTCGACCCAGTAGCCTGGCGGCATATCGACCTTCTCTTCAATCACCCGATTGGCGTCTTGAACGAAGCCATCCACGTCACGTCCGCGCACATCCATCTGGATGACCGCATAGCGCTGTAGCTGCTCGCGCCGAACGAAGCTATAGCCTTCAGCAACACTTACATCGGCCACATCGGCGAGCGATATGATGGCACCCGATGATGTGCGCACCGGTATCCTCTTGATCGCTTCCACAGAGACTTTCGAGGCGTCCTGAAGACGCGCCGTGATGTCAAAGCGTTTGACGCCATCAATCAGGGTACTGACCGGCTCGTTGCCAATACCAGTACGTACGATATCCAGGATATCATCGGCGTTCATGCCGTACCGCGCGAGCGCTGTCCGGTTCACCTGAATGCGCACCTGCGGTTTACCGATGTTTGCTTCAAGCGACAGGTCAGCAACACCAGGAACCAAAGATACGGCTTCCTTGATCTGGGCACTCAGCCGATCAAGCTCGCCCAGGTCTTCACCATAGAGTTTAACCGCAAGCGTGGCCCGCACGCCGGAGATCAGTTCCTCCACCCGCATCTGAATGGGCTGCGTGAAAGCAATGACCGACGTGGGAACAACTTTTTCCAATTTTTCCCGCATGGCATCAGCCAGTTCTTCGATGGACCGGTCGTTACTCCATTCGCCATGTGGTTTGAGTGCGGTATAAATCTCCATATAGTTTACATCCGCGGTTTCACCTTTTTCGGCGCGGCCAATCATAGCTATTGTCGTTTCCACTTCCGGAAACTCGCCAAGCGCCAGCTCAATGTCCTTGGATATCTTAATCGACTGGTCAAGCGAAGTGGACGGAATGGAGGTTACCCGCCACATGATGGACCCTTCCTGCAGTTGCGGCATGAATTCTTTACCGAGAAACGGGAAGAGCGCCAGGCTGCCAAGCAGAAGCGCGACCGCGCCGCTTACAACAGCTTTCCTATGACCAAGGGCCCACGCGAGCAACGGCAGATACCGCCGCTTGATCCAGGCGACGAGGAACGTGTCCTTCTCTTCCTTTGGTTTGAGAATGAGTGCTGCAAGGACAGGTATGATCGTAAGCGTCAATAACAGGGAGCCAGCCATTGCAAAGCTGATATTGAAGGCCATGGGCTTGAAGAGCTTGCCCTCAAGTCCCTCAAGGCTGAAGAGCGGCAGGAACACTACGATGATAATCAGGATTGCGAACGAGATCGGGTTCGCCACCTCGCGCGCAGCTTCAAGCACCGCTGCGGTTCGGTTGACTTCCTCCCCGGCTTCCTTGCGTTCAGCCATAACCCGGAACGAATTTTCAACCATTACGACGGCACCGTCCACCATCATACCGATGCCGATGGCAAGGCCTGCAAGCGACATCAAGTTGGCTGAAAGCCCGGCATTCTCCATGAAGATGAAAGCAATCAACATGGCGAGCGGCAGGGCTGCAATCACAACCAAAGCAGACCGTAATTCTCCAAGAAATAGAAACAGCACGATTGCAACCAGAATAGAGCCCTCAATGAGCGCATTTTCAGCCGTCGAAACGGCTTTCTCCACAAGCTCGGTCCGGTCATAAATCGGCTTGATCACAACCCCGTCCGGCAATGCCTGTTCGGCGATATCCACCTTTTCCTTGACCGCATCGACCACATTCTTGGCGTTCTCTCCGATACGTGAAAGTGCCATGCCGAGTACAACTTCCTTGCCGTCACGAGTGACAGCACCGAAACGGAGCGCCCCGGCTTGTGAGATTGTCGCAATATCCTTCAGGTACACCGGCGTACCGTCGGCCTCCTTGACGACAATGTTGCCGAGGTCCTCTTCGCCGCGTATGAGCCCGAGGCCGCGCACCAGATATTGTTCCGGCCCCTGATCGATGTACTGGCCGCCTACCTGTCGGTTGTTGGCCTCAATCACTTCCATTACGTCCCGGTAACCGAGGTCATATTTGATCAGCTTGAGGGGGTCGATCTGAACCTGATACTGACGTTCCTGGCCACCCCAGGACATAACATCGTCCACACCTGGCGCTGTTCTCAGGATCAGCCGGATTGTCCAGTCCTGCAGGGTACGCAGGTCCATTATTCCGTCAGCACCGGCCAGCTTTTCATCGGCCTGCTCAACCGTGTACCAAAAGACCTGACCAAGACCCGAAGTATTGGGGCCCATCTCCGGAGTGCCGTACCCTTCGGGTATGCGGTCTCCCACTTCCGCTAGCCGCTCCATAACGAGGCGACGGGCAAAATAGATGTCCATGTCGTCTTCAAAATAGACAGCAACATAGGAAAGGCCAAAAAGGCTAACTGAGCGGATTTCCTGCACGCCGGGCAAACCGGCCATGCCGGATTCAACCGGGAAAGTGAGCAGTTGCTCCACATCCTCGGCCGCTAAGCCGGGCGATTCCGTATAGATATTCACTTGGACCGGCGTTACGTCCGGGAAGGCATCGATTGGAACAGTATTGACGGCGCGCCAGCCCATAAAGCCAACGACCATAAACGCGATGATTACCAGAAATTTATACTGGAGCGCGCTTTCTACGAGTTTATTTAACATTGTTACGCTCCTTAGTCGTTGTCACCAATACTGGATTTTAGAATGAGAGACTTGATCAGGAAGGCATTCTCGACGACGATCTCATCGCCGCTAAAGAGACCGGCTTTCACCTCGGTCCAGCCGCCCTTGGAGATTCCGGTATCGAGCGGCATCGGATGTAGCTCGTCGCCTTCGCGCTTGAACACCACTTGTTGGCCTTCGAGAAGGACGATTGCGGAATCCGGCACAGCAACGACCCGATCGGTTTCTCCTGTCTGGATCTCTACATCAGTGAACTGGCCAGCATGAAGGCTGTCTTCTTTGTTGTTCACTTCAATCCGGACAGACAGGGTTCGTGTTGCCTCATCCACACGGTGGTGAACCTGAACCACGGTCCCCGTCATTGAAACGCCGCTCTTTGTGACCCAGGCCTGAGCACCACGCGCGATCAAGGCGGCTTTTTCCGGCGACAGTTGGGCTTCCACCCAAATCCGGCTTTCATCGCTCACTTCGAACAGTATGTTGCCGGGTGCAACAATCTGCCCCACAACGAACGTGTCATGAATGATGGTGCCGTCCTGGTTGGCCAGCAGGTCGAATTCACCGGTGGCAGCAGACACCTCGTTTACCAGCAGATTTTTGACCTGCGCCTCCGACATACCGTAGGCGAGCACCTTGGCCTTTGCTTGCTGTGCCGCTACCTTTGCTTCAAGGAAGCGTTGTTCGGAGACAACATCCCGCCCGAGTTTTTGAACCCTTTGCCATTCCTGATCCGCCAGGATGAGACTGGCTTGTGCTTCGGCCATGTCCACACTGGACAGGGTTACAAGGCGTTGACCTTTCTTGACCGCATCCCCCATACGGGCGTGGCGTGCTACAATCTGAGCTTCGATACGCGGTGTCACCTGCATCGTGGCATATTGATTGACCGTGACTTCCCCGGGTGCGGACAAGGTCTCCTCTAATGAACGCGGTGTGATGCGGGAAGTAACAACACCAGCGTCACGCATCTCTGCGTCAGTCAATGTGATGTTTTCTTCTTCGCTGTGCTCCTCGCCTTTTTCCGCCGTGTGATCATCGCTATGTTCATCTTTTTCATACGCGAATACAGCGTTGTATTGCGGGAATGTGCCGATCGTGAAGGCATCGATTGCGAGCGGTGAAACCAGCGCCAGCAGGGCAAATTTTATTGAGTATTTCATTGAATAGTCTCCAGCCATTCTTCAACCGTTGCACCGGCGTCCTGCCAGTCGAACCAGGCGTTCCAGAGCCGACCTTTCAGCTCGACAGAGGCCTCTTCGGTTGCGAATGTTTGATTAAGTTGGATCAGATAATCGATGGCTCCGATCTGGCGTGCTTCCAGAAGCTTGCCGAGCAGCAACCGCTGCTCCCTAAGCGGTTCAGCGCCCTGATCCTGCCACAGGCTCCATGCTCTGGAGGCGGCCAGATAGCGCTTCAGGCTGGCATCATAACGAGCCCGTATCCGCCGATTTTCGGCATAGAAACTTTGCTGTGCTTCTACAAAGTCGGACCCGGCAGCGTTCACTTCATCGCGGTAGCTATTACGGATCGGGATGGGAATGGAGGCAGAAAGGCCCACAAGGCTACTGTTGCCTTCTTCACCAACCCTGACACCAACCGTGGGATCGGGCATGCGCTCGGACTTCGCGACCCTGATCCGGGCTCTGGCTATCTCGGATTGTGCCTGAGCGAGGCGCAGTTCGGGAAGGTCTTCATAAGCCGTGGTTTCCGGTGCCACGACGGTTTGGAGTGGTGCCCCAGTGAGACGCGGCCAGACTTGTCGGTCTTCGCCGGTTATCGCCACCAAATTTTCTTCTGCCATGGACAAGGCGAGTATTGCTTCATTCTTCGCCGCCCGTGCTTCCGCGAGGGCCAGCCGGGCCGTCAGCAACTCTGCTTGCGGCATCTCGCCAGCTTTTTGGCGGCGGGTAGCAAGATCGAGAAACCTTTCACTCAGGGTCTCGCGCTGTGACACAACTTCCAACAACCTTGAAACCGTTTGATAGTCGGAAAGCGCCTTCAGAATGTCACTTAGCAGGGCTTTTCTAGCGATTTCAAAGCGGGCTTCCGCCGCTTCGACTTCGGCGCGGCCAACACCGCTGCGGGCCTTACGTTTGCCGGACCAGTCTAAGGTTTGCGAAAGACCTACTTCTTTGGTTACTTCAGCGGCATCCTCATAGCCAATCTCGACTTCAGGATTATAAATCGGACGTGATTGGCCCTTGGCCCTGGCACGCGCTGCGGCCAAAGCCGCCTCAGACGCCATCAGGGCTGGATGGTCATGTGTAACCTGTTCAATAAATTCATGGAGGACGGGGCGCTTCTGGCTGTCCGCCCATGCGGCAGGGCCTCTTTGTACTATGCCGGTGCAAAGGCCTATCACCGCGACACCCATAAGGGCAAGTCGCATATGTTTCATGCTTATTCACTCTCAAAATGATTGATACATGCGCGGCCCATCAGACTTTCCATTGGGAAAGTTCTGGCATGGCCCTCGCAAGGACAACGTTAGGAGAGTTTCGTGGAAGGTGGCTGCAATCCCGGTTTGGGGTTCAGGCCGTTTATCGCAGTAGTGGCAACCTGGCGCGTTTTAAAGTGTGCATTGTTGATCGTCAGGGCAGCAACCTTTGCGATAGATACCCCGTGATGAATGACATGGCAGATGCAATGCAAATCCGCTGAGGCACCTTCTTCGTGATCGACTGTATCGTGATAGGCTTCGCTGATGTGGTCGTCGGACTCCCGGGGATCAAGGAACGCGATGTCCAAGGCAGGTGCCGTTACGAAGATAAACAGCAGCAATATTTTTAAATATTTAGCCATAGGTTAAATCAATATCTTCGCTTGGGTTCACGCCTATAGGTTTCTTACAAGCTTTAGCTACAATTGTCACTTGCGGTATTCTGACGCTGCTTCTCTTCAGACAGTTCTTTCCAGGATTGTTGAACAATTTTTGTGGCAGAATGGATAAAGAGGCTACCCATGATACCCGCGACCAAAAGGTCCGGCCAGGCGGCATCGGTCGCCGCGATACCCGAAGCCGCGAGGATAACTGCGAGGTTGCCGATCGCATCGTTGCGACTGCAGAGCCAGACCGAGCGAACGTTGCTGTCTCCATCTTTGTATTTGAGCAGCAAGACGGCGCTAATCACGTTAGCGGCGAAGGCAGCAACACCAATCGCCCCCATAGTCAGGGCTTCGGGTACGCCTTCAATGAAGACGCGGTAAAACGTACTGCCTAACACCCAGGCTGCAATTGCAAAAAGGGATATGCCTTTGAAGAGTCCAGCCTTGGCCCGCACCGCGAGCGGCATTCCAATTACAATAAGGGAGATTGTGTAGGTCGCGCTGTCACCCAGGAAGTCAAGCGAGTCCGCTAGCAGGGCCATTGAACCTGCCGCCAAGCCGCCAAAGAGCTCAACGAAAAACATGCCAAGATTGATGACAATGATAACAATCAAAATCCGCTTATAGGCCGGAGACGTTCCATCAAATTTCTGATCTGCACCACATCCACAATCGCCAGACATTTTTTTACCTCGAATCATTGTTGGTTTCTTGTATTAAACTCTACATGCTATAGTCGCTGTAGGAGCAAGGGGAAAATTTATGGCGCAGGATTTTATGATCGGTGAGCTGGCAAAACGCACAGATACCAAGGTACAAACGATCCGCTATTATGAAGAAATTGGTGTCATGCCAAAAGCGATACGGGCTGCAAATAACCGGCGCCTCTACAACGAAATTCATTTGGAGCGGTTGACCTTCATTCGACATAGTCGCGAGCTCGGCTTCTCCCTTGATGATATCAGGAACCTCCTGGAGCTTTCGGACCAGCCCGATAGACCATGCGAAGAAGTTGACGCAATCGCACGAGGTCATCTTAAAGAGGTAGAACGGAAGATTGCGGCGCTTCAGGTGATGCAGGCAGAACTGAAGCGTATGATTACCAATTGTTCAGGCGGCGCTATATCAGATTGCAGGATTATCAAGGTGCTTGCAGATCACAGCCTCTGCCAAAGTCACAAATAATTGCTGCTTTGGATTGGAAAGTGTCCTCTGTCGATAGGGGTAGCATGACTGTTTTCTGATCAACAAAGCAGACATATTATGAAACTCTTTTCTAACATTGAAGTATCCAACCAGCTCAGGAATAAGGGAAAACTGATTTGGCAACAGCCACCTTTAAAGCTGAAGGGGATTTGGGTGGTTCGGGCTATCTGCTCCCCAGTCTGGTCAAGCGCAAACGTCATCTGTTGACAGGGCAATATGTATGTGCTGTGAAGTCGTGGATCAAAGATATTGGTCTCGACCCAGCCAGCTATGGCACACACTCACTGTGGTAGACCAATGCCTCCCTCATTTCCAAGCAGACCAAGAACTTGAGGGCGGTCCAGCTGTCGTCGAGGCCCTCATTCTGGCCGTCGGATTCAAACTAACGGGCGCCTTCAAGATCCAGAAAAGGCTTTCCAAAAGGCGTGCCGTCGTCACTTCCTCGTCCATATTTGATATTGGCTATAATCTGGTGAATGGCCTTTTTATCGGCATTGTCGGCCAGTGATGGCAGGCTCAGGAACGTAAATAATAGCAGTGAATAAACCGCTCTCATAACAGACCTTCGCGTATTCTCTTGTTATGTCTCTTGTGCTAGGGACGGTGACGCCAACGCAAACCAATGTGCATATTACTGATTGGGAGAGGAAAAACGCGATGAAAACATCAAAGCTGGCTCTGTTAGCGCTGTTTGTGGTGGTGTTAGGTACTCTAATGGTCTTTTTCAAGCCGGGTTTATCGCCGGACAAGGCGACCTTTACTCCGACCTTGCAGTCTGGCAACAGTGATCTGGTGAGCCGCGGGCGTGTTATCTATGCTGGGCAGTGCGCTGCCTGCCATGGCAGTAATCTGGAAGGTCAGCCAAACTGGCGACAGCGAAACCTGAATGGCCGTTTGCCAGCGCCGCCTCACGACGAGACCGGCCATACATGGCACCATCCCGATGCAATCCTCTTCGCCATCACAAAATATGGTCCTGTCGCGCTGGTTGGGGGCTCGACTTACGAAAGCGACATGCCAGCCTATGACGGTGTGCTGACGGACGAGGAAATTGTCGCAGTGCTGTCCTATATCAAGAGCCAGTGGCCCGAGTATATCCGCATGCGACACGATCAGATGAATTAATGGCGCAAGATGGTTTTCTTTCACGACTGATCATGCCCTTTCGCATGATCATGGCGCAGCGCGCCCAGATAATATTTTTCAAACAGGAAAATGACGAATATTCCGCTGAAGGACACAAATATTATCAGTGGGTCAGATAATCCTTTCATCACAAGGAAAGCAACCAGCGCGACAAGATCAAGCACGATTGCCGTGATGAGAATGAGGCTATTGGCGCCAACATCATGTTTGAGATACCGATACACCCCCCAGTGAATGATGATATCCATGATCAGGTAGAATATTGCGCCCATTGATGCAATGCGGCTGAGGTCAAAAAAAGCAGCAAGCAAACTGGCCAGAACCACGGTGTATACCAGTGTATGTTTTTGTATATTACCGGGCATGCCAAAATGGCGATGTGGTATGAGGTTCATATCGGTGAGCATTGCCAGCATACGCGAAACCGCGAATATACTGGCAAGCAATCCGGAAGCTGTGGCAATCAAGGCGATTGCAATGGTAAACCACACTCCATATTGGCCGGTTGCAGGGCGGGCAGCCTCGGCCAGCGAATAATCTTTGGCTTTGACTATTTCATCAATGGTCAGGTTTGAGCTGACTGCGAAACTCACAAGAAGATATGTGACCAAACATATAACAAGTGAGATAATGATCGCGCGTGCGACGTTGGTTTTGGGATATTGAATCTCGCCGCCACTATTGGTGATTGTTGTAAATCCTTTATATGCAAGGATTGCAAGGGCGGTCGCGGCAAAGAAGTTTGCTACTGATGACTGCGTGATTTCGGGTTGAAGTTCCGGGGTAAACTTGAACCCGGCTGCAACAAGGGCCAACCCGGAAAAAATCAATATTCCCCCAATCTTCACAATGGCGGAAACCAGTGAGATTCGGCTGATCAACTTGTTTCCTGCCATATTTGCCAGGAATGCGACAAAGATTAACCCAATGGCGATCACTGGTACCAGTATCGGCTCGTTGTCTGTGTCAAAGAGTTTCAGCGCATATGTGCTAAACGTGCGTGCAACGAGGCTTTCATTAATGATCATTGAGAATGCCATGAGAAGGGCTGCGCTCCCCGTCACCGTCGTTGCCCCATAAGCTTTGTGCAAGATCATGGCTATGCCACCAGAGGAGGGATATTTACGCGATACCATAATATAGCTATAGGCGCTAAAACCGCTGATAACCGCGGCTATTAGGAATGCAAGTGGAAAGAGTGGACCGGCAAGTTCTGCTACTTGCCCTGTCAACGCAAAGATGCCAGCACCAATCATAACACCGGTGCCCATGGCGACCGTGCCCTTAAGGGATAAGCTTCCCTCTCTGTATTGCGTATCCAAAATGCTCTCCCGTAAACCGTAAAACTAAGCCTGGGCAGAATGTCAGATAAGTAAAGTCACGTCGACTGTTGGGTGTAGCAAATATATCTGCGGCATTTATTGAAAGTTCCGCGTTATCTAGGATTGAGAGGAAATTATTCTGCCATAATGTTTCCAGTCAGTTCGGGTTTTTCCTGAATGATCAAGTGTGTGCCAATCCCCAGTTCGCGAACGTCTCCCGTTTCAAGAAACGAGACACTGTCCCGCACCACAATTTTTCTGCTAAATGCATCCTTTTCTGGAATTGTACAAGTGTGGTATTTCAATTTTTTCGCTAGGCATTGCATCTCGTTTGATTTCAGCGTTGGTATGATGCAATGTGCCCATGCTGTGGGTTGCACCATCTCAGTTCCCAACACCTTTAAACTGATCGAAATGCTAGGTTGAAAAGGCTCCGAGCAGGGCACTCTTGTGCAGGTTTTTCTCAAGAGTGAATCAGTCCCCCAATCGTGCCACATATCGAGGCAGATGGGGAATGCGTAGGAAGGTATGATGCCAACCGACAGCCTCTTCCTTCGTCACGTAATTTTTGCCAGTCGTATGGTGGGGATTCTTGACGATTACAGCGTGCCGGATGAGACAGCAGGGTCCACCAGAATACAAGTCCACCAAAGTCTTGCCCCGCCAGATTGACTTGTGTACCCCAGCGCATCCACGTGGCGACCGACGCGCGCAAGCTGCGGTCAAGAGAATTGACGATGGTGGCGTCAATTAAAAGCGGCTCGATGCCCTCGATATTCAGGCGACTACATTCCCCCAGCGTCAGTTCGGGTCCAGATAGAGAAGACGGACGGTATTTGCGCCAGATAGACAGTGTCTGACGCTGGAGCCGATGGCGTATGGCTTGTGTATGGACAATTGGCCGTCTGGCGTTTCGATATGCAGCGGGGTGCTTTGGGGACAGCACAGTTGCAACACATAATGATTGTTGAATTCCGTTTGACCAATAGGACCTTCGTAATAGATCCAGCCGAGGCCGATTGTCAGGTCGCCGGTCCAATCCTTTTTGCTCTGTTGTGGGGGCTTGTTCATCTGAACATCTGACCTTTAATGGCTATGCTGTCAGTTGGTCTTGGGCCCTGCGCCCAGGTCGGAAAGGATGGGGCAGTCCGGCCTCCCGTCGCCATGGCAATTGTCGGCCAAATCCCTGAGCGTATCGACCATGGCTTGCATCTGGCGTATTTTTTCCTCCAGTTTGGTGACATGTTCCAGCGCAATTACTTTCACATCGGCGCTGGCGCGCTCGGTATTTCGCCACAGCCCGATCAGGCGTTCAATCTGCTCGATGCTGAAACCAAGAGCGCGTGCCCGTTTTACAAACTGCAGGATGTGCACGTCATTTTCCGAATAGTGGCGATAGCCTGATTCCGTCCGTACGGCTGGGTCGATCAGGCCAATGGATTCATAATAGCGGATCAGTTTGGCGTTCACGCCGGATGCTTTTGCTGCCTCGCCGATAAACACGGTAGTTCTCCTCACGTTTTGTTGCGCGGAGACCAGCCGCGCAATGTCAGGGCGTTGAGAACAACGCTAACTGAGCTGAGCGCCATGGCCGCGCCGGCCAGCATGGGGCTGAGGTATCCGAATGCAGCCAGTGGTATGCCGACAATATTATATATGAAAGCCCAGAAAAGCCCCTGCCGTATTTTGCCGTAGCTTCTCCGTGAGATATCTAACGCACCGGAAACGAGGCTCAAATCCCCCCGCATAAGGGTGATGCCCGCGGTTTGCATTGCGACATCGGTGCCGGTGCCCATGGCAAGCCCGATATCGGCCTGAGCCAGAGCCGGGGCGTCGTTCACGCCGTCTCCGACCATGGCGACCACGGCACCCTTCGCCTGCAGTTCCGCGACGATATTGGATTTTTCCTCCGGCAGAACATTGGCTCGCACAATATCAATGCCCAGTTTGCGAGCTGTGCTTAGGGCTGTGTCTGCATTGTCACCGGTAATCATGACCGTTTCGACGCCCATGGCATGAAGGATGTCGATTGCCTTGTGCGCTTCGGATTTAATAGTGTCCGAGAATGTCAGCAAACCAAGCACGCGTGGCACGGGCGCGCTTTCAGCAAGCCATGAAACTGTCTGACCCTCTGATGCTGCCTTTGATGCTTCCGTTTCAAGAGGCGCCAATTCAATTCCGAGGTCAGCCATCAACTTACCGTTGCCAAGGATGTAGCGGTGCCCGTCAATCCGTCCTTCGACCCCCTTGCCTGGATGGTTCTTGAAGTGCTTCACTTTTGCAGACGGACCGGTTACTTCCAGATCTACCTTGGCACCTAGTGATCGCACGCGTTCAACATAGCTAACAACGGCGGCGGCAAGGGGGTGGGTGCTTCCGGTTTGTAACGCCGCAGCGATTTCCAGCATGGTCTGTTGTTTGATGCCATGTGAGGCTCGCACCACTTCCACCTTGGGTTTTCCCTCTGTAAGGGTACCCGTTTTGTCAAATGCGACGGTTGTTACCGCGCGGGCCTGTTCGAGTGCTTGTGCGTCTTTGATCAGTATGCCATGCCGTGCCGCAGCGCCTGTACCAACCATAATGGCGGTTGGCGTGGCGAGCCCGAGCGCACAGGGACAGGCGATAACAAGAACAGAGACACTGACCAGTACAGCAGCCTCCATGTTGTCAGTCATGCCGTACCAGCCAAGGAATGTCAGCGCTGCAATGGCCAAGACTACCGGCACAAAAACCATGCTTATCCTGTCTACAAGTCGTTGAACATTGGCCTTGGAGGCCTGCGCGCCTTCTACCATTCGAATAATCTGCGCAAGAACAGTTTCCGTACCAACGGCTGTGGTTCGGGCCAGAAGCAGGCCGTCGACATTGATTGACCCGCCTGTCACATTGTCACCTTCGCTTTTCTGAAGTGGCATGCTTTCCCCAGTCAGCATGCTCTCGTCAACTGCCGAAGAGCCCTCTTCAACAATACCATCTACCGGGATGCGGTCCCCCGGTCGCAGAACGACGAGGTCGCCGATGGTCACATCCGCAACTGACATGTCAATAATCTTGTCGCCGCGGCGTACCCTTGCTGTGTCGGGCCTCAGCTTCATCAGAGCCCGGATGGCACTGGCGGTTTGGCCTTTTGCGCGGGCCTCAAGCCATTTACCCAATAAAATGAAGGTGATCAAAACGGCAGATGTTTCAAAATACAGATGTGGTGCAGTACCGGATGGTGCTGTGATCATCAGATGGAGGCTGAGGCCGTAGGCTGCCGAGGTGCCAAGGGCTACCAAAAGGTCCATATTGCCAGTGCGGGCTTTCACAGCCTTGAAGCCACCAATATAAAAGCGGGCACCAAGCCAAAACTGGACGGGAGATGCCAACAGCAGTTGGGCCCAACCGGGAACCACCCACTTGCTTTCAAAAAAACTGGTGCCCATACCGATCAGCAGGGGTGCCGATAGGAGGGCGGCAATGAGTACATGTGTCAGTTCTCGCAGGGATTTGTCGTCGCGGCCATTTTCCATTACGGGGTGAGCGTTTCCATCATCGACCAGGGAAGTTGCTGTGTATCCGGCAACTGCTATCGCAGCTTCGACTTTCCGGGCGTCAACTGCGGCTCCTGTAACCACAGCGCGTTCGGTAGCAAGATTGACAGTAGCAGATGAAACGCCGTCTACCGTCATGATTGCCTTTTCCACGCGACTTACACAGGACGCGCATGTCATGCCGCCTATCGTAAAGGAAGCATTCATTGATGCTGGGTCAGACAGTGGTTGCGTTTGGGTTTTATATGCCATTTCTTTTCTCCGCGCTCGGTGTAACGTTTATGGGGTTATGCCGTCCTCTCGCTGATACACAGGCTCAATCTCTGACGCCTCGTAGCCCGCATGGCTCAGGGTTTCCATAATTTCTGCTGCTGATGCAGTTCCAGTTACAGTAACTGTCTTTGCTGCGAGATTTGCCTGAGAAGAGGTAACGCCGGGGAGTGCGTTTACCGCTGTCTCAATCGTGTTAACACAATGTCCACACGACATATTGCTGATGGCGAAGTTTTTCATTTTGCTGTCCTTCTTTGGTTGTGCAGTCAATCTGCACGCTGTCGTGTAGGCATATGGGGCTTCCAGTAATTGGAAGGTCAAGGGCGATTTCAAATATTTTTGATTCCGGCGTGAGTGTGGAAATGTTTGCTTGACCCTGAGCCGTGATCTGGGGCTATACTGCGTCTGATATGAAACTGTTCAAGCGAATACATTCGGCTCTAGTGGCTTTTATGGTGGCGGCAATGATGGTTGTCGTTCCTTCTGTATTTGCGGCCGCTGACCATGATTGCTGTGTTGAGGAAATGGCTTCTGACACGTTGACACAGATGACGGATGTTCAAGCTGAAACAACAATTGTAGCCATTAAACATGCAAGCATGATCCATAAGAATGGACACGTAGGGCAGGACGGCAGCGCTTGCGATGTTTCGTGCTGCGGATTGGCGGTTACCGTCGTGTTGATCGATCGTTCGCCGCGTGCTGCGGGCGCCTGGATGCTCCACGTGTTGCCAGCACCAATGCCTGATCAGCCGATGTTTTCGGCAGTTGGCGATCACATCACACCACCTCCCCGGACCATATAGCTGTTCCCAAGCCAGATTACCTGACGCTGGTTATCGCTCACCGTAGGCCAGTGGCTGTCCGGTGATGGAAAATGTTATACTCCCGAGAGGGTTCGGAAATGAATTCAACAGTTTATTTATTAGATGCGGCCAATGACACTAACTGCAGGATTGCCGGCGAAAGTAACAGGCAACATCGTTCGAAAAGTACGCTAACAATGACTTCCCTTCATGTAGGCATGGGAGGAAGGTCGTGAAACATCTGAGCAGAAGAAGCCTTCTTAGAGGCGCGGCTGGTAGTGGTGCATTCCTTTGCCTTTCTGGCCTACTTCCCCTATGGGCACAAAGTGCAGCTAGGGGCAATTGGGGGGTGCCCTCAGGCACTGCCAACAGTTTCAATCTGGATATCGACAGGTTTCCGGTCCGGATTGATGGTCGTTCTACCACTGCGGTTGGGATCAATGGCACCTTACCGGGGCCTTTGATCCGGTTTCGTGAGGGAGACGATATTACCCTCAATGTCACTAACCGCCTCGCCCAAGATACGTCTATTCACTGGCATGGCCTTCTGGTGCCATTTCACATGGACGGTGTGCCAGGCGTTTCGTTTCCGGGCATCAAACCCGGGGAGACCTTCAGCTACCGGTTCGCTGTCCCTCAAAGTGGTACCTATTGGTATCACTCGCATTCTGGTATGCAGGAACAGCTAGGCCATTATGGGCCGATCATTATCGATCCTAAAGATGCCGACCCCGTTCAGTATGACCGTGAGTATGTTTTGATCCTGGGCGACTGGACTTTTGAGGACCCACACCGGATTTTCGCCAAGCTGAAAAAGAATGCGGAGTCGCTGAATTTTCAGCGCCGCACGGCGGGCGACCTGGTTGATGATATATCCGAGAATGGTCTGAGCGATACTATTGCCGACCGGGCCATGTGGGGCCGGATGCGTATGTCATCCACCGACTGGGCCGATGTAACCGGTGCAACCTATACATATGTTATTAACGGGCATTCGACAGCAGACAACTGGAACGGTGTTTTCCGCCCAGGAGAACGTGTGCGCCTGCGTATCATCAATGCGGCGGCCATGTCTATTTTCAACTTCCGGATACCCGGGCTGCCGATGACGGTTGTTGCTTCTGATGGCCTCAATGTTCAACCCCTTGAGACCGATGAATTCCAGATCGGGGTGGCTGAAACCTATGATGTGATTGTCGAGCCACGAGAAGAAAAGGCCTATGCTATGGTGGCGGAATCCATCGACCGGTCAGGCCAGGTTGTTGCAACACTGGGGCCAAGGCCCGGGATGCGCGCCGAAGAGCCGAAGATCAGAAAGCCTGTTCCACTGACAATGAAGGATATGGGCATGGACCACAGCGCGATGTCTGGCATGGATCACAGTAAAATGGATCACGCCGCCATGGGCCATGGCACCATGACGACGCAAGGTGACGCGTACCATACCCTGCCGACAACTGGCGCCAATATCCAGCGGGGACCGGGCGTTGTGAATATTGCTGCGGCACCAGCAAACAGGCTTGACGAACCTGGGCATGGCCTGACCGACGTGCCACATCGTGCGTTGCGATATGCGCAGTTGCGCAGTTTGGATGTGAACCCGGACTTGCGACAGCCAGAGCGTGAGATCGAACTGCATCTGACTTCCAATATGGAACGATACATGTGGTCGTTCGATGGTAAACGGTATTCGGAAGTGGAAAAACCCATCGTCTTATACGAGGGCGAGCGCTTAAGGCTGACGATGGTGAATGATACCATGATGCCTCACCCGATCCATTTGCATGGCATGTTTTTTGATGTCGTGAACGGTGCTGACGATCACAAACCGCGCAAGCATACGATTATCGTGAAGCCTGGGGAAAAGCTGTCGGTCGATATTTCAGCCGAGCACGTGGGTGACTGGGCATTCCATTGTCACCTGCTTTATCACATGGAAGCGGGTATGTTTCAGGTGGTGTCCGTGCTGCCAAAATCGCAGACGCCCCCGCATACGCGGCGCCATCAAGGCAATTCAGAACCCGGTCAAGGGATGAAGAAAGAAGTCGATCACAAACACATGCATCATGGGCATGGCGACAAGGCGGAAAGCGAAACAGGGGGGCGTAAATAATGCTTACGTACAAGATATTCTCGCCTGCACTGGTAGTCGGTGCGCTTCTCATGAATACGGGTTCTACAGCTGCCAACGAGGAAGTGCAAAAGTCGCCTGTTATTGCCGGTCAGCAGGCAGATCAGTATTATGACCCGCAGGAAATGGCGGAAAAGCGCGTTGAGATTAAAAAGGCAATGGGTGGCCAGAAAACTTATCTGTTGCAACTTGATCGGTTTGAGCTGCAAAGCCATAACGGTGAAGACAATCTGGTTCTTGATGGCCAGGCTTGGTACGGCGGCGACATCAATAAGTTATGGGTCAAAACAGAAGCCGAGTTGAACCTGGACAGCGGAGACGTCGAAGAGGCCGAAGTTCAGGCGCTCTGGTCGCGTGCTGTTTCGCCTTTCTGGGATTTGCAGGCTGGTCTGCGTCATGATTTCAAGCCGGATGGGCTGGATCATCTGGTCCTGGGTGTGCAGGGGCTGGCACCATACTGGTTTGAAGTGGATGCAGCAGCATTTCTCAGTACCGACGGGGATCTAACAGTAAGTGCCGAGGTGGAATATGATTTTTTGCTGACACAGCGCCTGATCCTGCAGCCCCGCGCCGAGATTGGGATCTCTTTTCAGGATATCATAAAGCAGGAGACCGGAGCTGGGTTCACCTCATTAAGTGCGAGTGTTCGGTTGCGCTACGAAATCAAGCGTGAGTTTGCTCCCTATATTGGTGTCGAGTGGCAGCGGAAACTGGGTGGCACAGCCGATATTGCGCGGGCTGCTGGTGAAGATATCGGGCGAACTATGCTGGTTGCCGGCATTCGTGCATGGTTCTAGAGACGCGCATGGAAAATACACTCACATTAGAAAATGGAGCGGGCTTCAACGGCCCGTTCACCATGCACAGTGTTGAAACATTGGTGTTTCGCAGGCACGCCCCGGCATGCCTTAAGCAACTTGATGAAGGCGGGAGGGCCTGATGACTAGTTTGATTGAACCAAATCTGCACCCAGTGTTGGTGCATTTTGCCTATGCATTGCCAGTGACGGCGACAGCCGCTTATTGGCTGGGCACTTTTGGCCCGGAGCGGGACTGGAAACCCGGTCTTCTCAAGGCGGCGGACTGGATGCTGGCCTTTGGCGCCCTGGCCATAATAGTGACAATCGCGGCTGGCTTTCAAGCCTACTATACAGTGGGGCATGATGGTCCCTCCCATGCTGCCATGACCACTCACAGGAATTGGGCAGTGCCGACTGGCCTGGCGATGTTGGCGCTGGTGTTATGGCGCTGGAAGTCCGGGCGCATCAATCCAAAAACCCTGTTCCTGATATTGCTGACTGTTGCCGCACTGGCACTTACCGTGACGGCCTGGTGGGGCGGCAGGATTGTCTACGGTTATGGGCTTGGGGTGAAAAGTCTGCCCGAAATTACAGGTGGTGGGCACGACCACGATCATGGTGAGGACAAGTCACATGACCATACAGCGCAGCCAGATCAGGCAGACAAGGCTCTCAATCGTGGTGAAGGTGCCAAGGCGCATGAACATGACAATGCCGACGAAAAGACAGATGTTGCAGCAGGTGCCAGGGAAGAAAAGGCGCACGACGATAATGCGCACGATCATGGCGACGCGCATAATGTGGAAACGCTAGATGCCGGTGCTATCTCCAATGCCTTTTATGCAGCTCTGAAAGCTGGAGATGAAGCCACCGTGGCTCGGTTGCTAGCAGACGATGTGTTGATTATTGAAGGTGGTCACGCCCAGACCACCAAAGCTGCCTATATGTCGGGGCATATGAAATCAGACATGGCTTTTCTACCCAATATGGAAAGCAAGACTCTGTCGCGTGAAACAGGACAGGCTGGAGACAGGGCATGGGTCGTGACCCACTCCAGGACTATAGGCAATTACCGGGGGCAAGAATACAACCGGATGGGCCGCGAATTTATGTTGCTTCGCCAAAAAGGACACGATTGGAAGATCGAGTTGATTGAATGGGCTGATCGATAGTCCTAACTAACTGCCGCTCTGCAGCAGATTTTTGCGGGGCGGCATACTCGGTATTCTCTATTAAAGACATGTTGTTAAGTAATTACAGGGAAAGTTGCCAAGCTTGCCACATATTCGGTTAAGTTAATCGCAACAAACAGGGCGAGGGCGGATCGTGCGAGTTATATTTCTTCCTCTAGCTTTTATGTTTTCTCTGGCGCTGTCAGTAGCGGGACAGGCGGAGTCCTTGAAAATACTGGCGGGGCAGATACCCCATGTTTTTCATCAGGAAACGCCTGGCCCTCATAACCAGTTTTTCCAACAGATTATTCGACCGCGTATAGGTGACCATGAGGTGCAATTTCTATCCTACAGGCGGGCAATGAGGGACTTTGCTGAGCGCCAGGCGGATTGCCTGTATATTGCTATCGACAGCATTGATGATTACCCGATCGAATTGGATGAGAGACAGTTCATCAGGTTTTCTAATCCTATAAACCGTGTTGGGCTGCGTCTGTATACCCGCCCAGACGACGTGCCAGTAACTGCCTATGATGACTTAAAGAGCAAAGTCATTGTTGGAGCAGGCAGTCACCTCAAAATACTGGAGCCCCATATCGGCGCGGATTGGGGTGTCACTACACTGGAGGTGGAAACCGGGGTCAAGGCGTTTGAGTTATTGGATAAACACAGGGTGGACGTCGTCATTTCCGTTGATTTTGATACCAGGCTACTCGAAAAAGCTAAGGGCCTTCAAAGTTATAGTTATGACAAGGATCTTGAAGTTGTGGCCTGGAACGAGGTGATGACCTGTTGGTATTCAGAAAAAACAGATCGGATATTGACGTCATTAAATCTGATGCTTCAAGCTGCAAAAGACAACGGCACCCTCATTGCAACGTTTCAATAACGGTACGGGTGTTCTTGTTTTAACCGACTGAAATAGCTATATTTTTGTATCCTCCCACACCATTGCAAATCTCACGAAGACGATTGCATTCTTAGGGTCGTTCGCGGTGCGGAGAGAGATGGTGGTCATCAGATAAAGATTTACAAAAAACTGGAGGTCCCTATAGAGGGTAAAAGGTTAGGGTTGTCTAGAACGGCGATTGTCGATTTCTGGGTAGTCTGTTTGTGTTATTTATATTGCTGTTTTTGTGATCTCTATTGCAAAAGAAAATTTAGATTGCACACATGAAATGCATCGCAAATTTCTTGAGGTTGGACCGTGAAAGTACACTCCATTCAGGCACCCTATCAACGTATTAAGGAAGAATTAGTTCAGTCAATTAAGGACGGTACATACGGTCCAAATGATAAAGTTCCATCAGAAAATGCCTTGATGAAGGAATATGGCGTCGCCCGGATGACTGCGCACCGCGCGCTTCGGGAGCTGACAGATGAGGGCATTCTGACGCGTGTACCCGGTATTGGTACTTTTGTGGCTGAAAAAACAGATGACGGGCATGTACTGGACGTAAAAAACATCGCTGATGATATCCGCGCTCGGGGCCATGATTATTGTGCCGACGTCATTCTCAGGCGTGAAGAGCCGGTGGACGGCAGGCTGGCTGATCTCTTCTACATGCAGGCAGGTGAGCGCCTGTTGCGAACCCGGATTGTACATTTGGAAGGTGAAATGCCGCTGCAGCTTGAAGACAGGTGGGTTAATCCTTGTTTTGCGCCAGATTATCTAACCAATGATTTTAGGCATATAACGCCGACCGCGTATCTGTTGTCTAAATTACCTCTGCAGGAAGTGGAACATACGATTCGGGCGGAAATGCCGAGCGAACAGATTTTTAAACTTCTCAGAATGCCTCGGACCGAACCCTGCCTCGTGCTGACAAGGCGCACATCGATGAATAAAAAGGTCATCACATTTGCACGTATGTTCTTTCCGGGCAGCCGATACCGGCTCGGAAACAAGTTCAGCGCAAATGTCAATCTTGATTAACAGCGATTTCTTCTTCTCCTCTTCACGTAATCTTGAAAAACGCTGAAAAAATGCACTCGACTTTCATCTTCTCATTACCCGTTGCAGTTGTGAAATTTTCGGATATGGCCCACCATTTCCCCAAAAACTAGAAACAGCCTCACACTGACCCGAGAGAATAGGGGCTGGAATGCGATTTGTTTCTTAATGCCCGATCAATTTGACTGATTTGTTCTTGCTATATGACAAAATAGCACTAATGTTTCCTTTGTTATATATGGTTGTCTATACAGGTCTGTGTAAGCTTCGATGAGGATCAGGGCTACAGCGGTTACTGAGTTTATGCTGTATTTGACGAGATGGAGCGAGGACCGGGAGGAGATTACGAAATGAAGAAGACTAGATTAAATTGGCTTATGGCAATGACGGCCCTCGGTGCTGGCACGCTTATTACCGTACCTGCGGGTGCCGAAAGTGAAGAAGAAATTGCCCTTGAAGAAGTTGTTGTTACGGGAAGCCGGATTAAACGCAAGGATCTTTCTGGCGTTGGGCCCGTAACAGTCCTGAACGAAGCAGCCATCGAGGCTACAGGTGTGACGTCATTGGAGGTCTTGCTTCAACGGTTGCCTGCGGCAGCCGGATTTGGCGGTAATCAAACGAGCGCGTATTGGGTTTCAAACGGGTGGGGCACGCCGCAAATCAACTTGCGAGGTCTCGGTGTTAACCGGACCCTGGTTCTGGTGAATGGCCGCCGCGTAGTATTTGGTGGGACTGGCGCTAACAGCAGCGTGGATCTTTCCATGATCCCCATGTCCCTGATCTCCAAGGTTGAGGTCCTCAAGGATGGTGCTTCTGCCACCTACGGTGCGGACGCAGTTGCCGGGGTGGTGAATTTGATCACCAAAAAGGAATTTGAAGGCCTTGAGGTCGAGGGCAAGTTCGGTATGACCGACGAAGGTGATGGTGAAGAGTATCTTGTTGATCTGACATGGGGAGCGTCCAGCGATGTAGGTAACATTATGGTCAATATGAGCTATCAGGACAATAAAGCGTCGCCGCTTGCTGACGACAGTCGCGCCCCGTGTCCCCTTTTTCCGGACGGAAGTGGTGGGTTGGAATGCGGTGGTAGTTCCTCCACAATCGGTGGTCGAGCAACACTGCCTGCCGGTGCGACCTTGCGAGACGGCACGATCCTGACAGAGCCGACGCGGATCAACTTCAATCAGGGATCTGGCGACGGCGACTTTTACGAGCCCTATGATGGGTCCAGACACTCGTTTAACTACAATCCGTATTTCAATGCAGTTCAACCGATTGAGCGATTCAGCTTCACGACGCTTGGTTCCTATAACTTGGGCGACGAAGCCCGCCTTTTCGCTGAGCTGATGTATACCCACAGGGAGTCCATGCAGCCTGCCTCGCCTGCTACCCTACAGGATATATTCTACTCTGCGGACCACCCGACAAACCCGACGGGCGTGGATTTCACGCTTGAGCGCCGCCGCCTTCTAGAAAACGGTGCGCGTGACTTCCTTCAGGAAGTTGATACCTGGCGAGTGGTGACTGGCATTGAAGGAACAATCAATGACCACTGGTCTTATGATGTTGCCTTTAACTGGGGCCGCAACACGGGCATCGATGCCATTGCTAACAATATCAATATGCAGCGCCTTGGTGAAACACTGGATCCAGATGTATGTGGTTCCGGCGGTATACCCTGCGGCGATTATCTCGGCTTTGGCGACGTAACGCAGGACGTACTCGATTATATCGTCTTCAACCAGCAAGGTACCGGCGGCAACGAACAGATCAGTGTCAGCGGTAACATCAGCGGCGATCTGTTTGAGCTTCCTGCGGGTATGATTGGCATCGCTGGCGGTGTGGAGTGGCGTAAGGAAAAAGGGTGGCGTAACCCGGATTCTCTCGTCGTCGCAGGGCTGGCACTAGGTAATCAGGCCGATCCGATCTCTGGCACCACCAAAACCAAGGAAGTATATGCAGAGATGCATGTGCCGCTACTTGCTGATATGCCCTTTGTACAGTCGCTGGATATGGACCTAGCCATTCGCTACTCGGATTACGACCTTTTTGGCGGAGACACCAACTATAAAATTGGCCTGAATTGGCAGGCATCAAATGCGATCAAGCTGCGCGGTACTTACACAACCGCTTTCCGTACTCCGAACGTTCCGGAACTGTTTGGGGGTGTCTCGGAGGGTAATCTGACCACGACTGATCCGTGTTCGGGTTATGCAGCACTTAATAGTTCAAGCACTGTTTATCAAAACTGTCAGGCTGCGGGCGTACCGCTGAATTATGTTCAGCTTGGCAACACGATCCTCACAGACCGTGGCGGCAACCCGGACCTGCAGCCGGAATCGGCGAAGTCCATGACGCTTGGTCTGGTACTACAGCCGCTTGATGGCCTGTCCTTCACCGTAGATTATTTCGACATCGAGGTCGAAGATGCCATTCGTGAAACCCCTGGGTCGACGAAGCTGTCCATCTGCTACAACTCACCAAGCTTATCGCATGTCTTCTGTGGTCCGGGTCATCACACCCGGAACTCTGTTAATGGTGATATCAACTATCTTTCAACGCAGAAGACCAACACTGGTCGTGAAGTTATGAAGGGTGTCGATTTTGGTGCTGTTTATAACTTCGATACGGAAGGTTTGGCGCACTCGCTGGATGTGAAGGCCACCTACCTCGCCAAGTATGAGTCCACAGCCTTTGATGGTGATGAGCCGTTTGAATTTGATGGTTTCATTGGTGGCGGCAACGGCGGCTATCCGCACTGGCGGGCAAATGCGTCCTGGACTACCAGTGCCGAGAAATGGTCTGGTACCTATTCGGTACAGATGATCGGTAGTGGCGATGACTTTAATGCAACGGAAGGAGTCGGTTCTCATATGAAGGCCGTTTTCTACCATAATGTTCAGTTCTCGTACTCTATCAACGACGCGATGAAGCTGAGCCTTGGTGTTGACAACTTGTTCCAGAAAAACCCTCCGTATGTGGCATCGTGGACCGACGGGAACACCGATACCATGACATATGACCTAGCCGGTCGCCGGGGATATCTCCGGTTTACCTACCGGCTGAAGTAAGGTGAGCCAAGCATGGGCGGGGTATGCCCGCCCACGCTTTTTTGAAAATTATGCACTCTTGGGGTTTCGAAATGCGCGCTTCGTTTTTATCACGCCGGTGGCACAAGTGGCTGGCCCTGGTGATTGGTATCCAGGCCCTGTTCTGGATGATCAGCGGCGTCTACATGGTCACGATGAATCTGGACTATATCCACGGTGACCACCTTGTTAAAAACATGGATGAACCGCTTACCGCGGCTTATGGTGACGTGGTTCCTTATTCGACTATGCTGACCAGAAACCCGAATGCATCACGTATTCAGTTGGTATCCTGGCTGGGTAGTCCACATTACCGGATTTATTCGCCGGAAGGGACGAAGCTGGTCAATGGATACACAGGCGAGTTGGTTTCGCCTCTTGATGAAGGGACCGCACGAGGAGTCGCTGAATATCATTATGCTCAGGACGGGCAGATCAGTGGTGTAAGCCTTTTGACGGACAAGAAAGACGCACCAACCGAGATTCAGACTCGCCCGTTACCGCTTTGGCGAATTGATTTCAACGACGCAATCGGGACCAGTCTATATGTGTCGCCGAATGACGGTCGGCTCGTCACGCGTCGGCATGATTTCTGGCGCATGTTCGATTTTGTCTGGATGCTCCACATTATGGACTATGAAGACCGCTCAGACATGAACAACAACCTTTTGCGTGTGGCCGCATTTGTAGGCACCATTCTTTCTCTGACCGGTATCTGGCTGCTTTTCTACAGTTTCAGGCGGAAAAATTGGAAGGAATCTGGCGGTTCGGGAGATATGTCATGAACTTGATGCGCATTACCCATAAATGGGTAGGCCTTCTGCTAGGGCTTCAGTTGCTTTTGTGGATGCTGAGCGGTTTTATGATGAGCTGGTTCGAGCACGACCAGGTGGAAGGACACCACCTTCGCAAACATGTTCATGGCGAGCCTGCCAGCTTGGCCTCCTTTGCGCCCTTTGCGGGGGAGGAGGAAGTCCTTGCACAGGTTTCTGGCAGCGATGTGCTGAAAGCCGTCACGATGGACCTCTTTCAGCGCAAGCCTGTCTATAAGGTGCGGACGGAAACCAGCACCCGCATGTTTGACGCCAGGACAGCTCAGCCCATTATCATTGACGCAGAAAAAGCTCGTGAAATTGCAGTGGCTGACTATGCCGGTAGCGGTACGGTCGAGAATGTGACGCCGATCAAGGCACCAACCATGGAAACCCGCGAAAGCATGGGACCGGGCTGGCGTGTTGATTTCGATGATGAAGAAAACAGTTCCTTTTACCTTTCTGCAGAGACAGGGCGCATCTGGGAGCGTCGCCAGGATACTTGGCGTCTGTTTGATATCTTCTGGATGCTGCACATCATGGATTATGAAAACCGCAAGGATTTCAACAATATGTTTGTTATCCTGTCGGGGTGGACCGTGCTGTGGCTTGCCTTGACCGGTGTTGTCATGTTGGTGGAAAACTTCCGCCGTGGCGATTTCAATCTGGTTGCAGCAGTTCGGCAGCGGGGTGATACCAGAAAACTTCTGGTGTCTGACGGTGGTAGTCATTTTGAGCGCGAGGTTATCAGTCAAGGACGCAAGACCATGTTTGATGCGTTGGCGGCGGAAGATATTCATCTACCGTCCACCTGCGGCGGCGGTGGGACATGCGGCCTGTGCCGGGTGCGCATGACTCCGGTTCCAGTCGCTACAGCCGCAGACTTGCGGCAGATACCTGCCAGTGAAATTGAAACGGGCTATCGTCTTGCCTGCCAGCACCAATCTGACGTCGCGCAGGAGATCATTGTGGCAAGCGATCTGCTGTCGGCACAGGATTTTGAGGCGGAGGTTGTGTCAAGCCGGTTCGTGACTCCGTTTATCTGCGAACTACGTCTGCGTCCACCATCCGGTGAGTTGCTAACCTTCCGGCCGGGCAGCTACATGCAGGTGACGATTCCGCCTTATAGCACGACATTGTCTGCTCTAGCCAATCTGCCTCAACCTCTGAAAAATGCCTGGGCCGAAAGCCATGCTCTTCATCAGGTAGGCACAGAGGAAACGTTGCACCGTACCTATTCAATGGCCAATGCGCCTGAGGAACTCGGGGCGGACTTTATGCTGAATGTCAGGGCTGCTTTACCGCAGAATGGCAGTGTAGGCGTTCCTGTCGGGGCCGGCTCGGCATATATGTGCGGACTGAAGGCTGGAGACATGGTGAAACTGCGTGGGCCTTTCGGCGATTTTGCCCTCAAGGACACCACGTGCGAGAAGATCTTTATCGGCGGTGGGGCCGGGATGGCACCGCTCAGATCCATGATCATGCATGCGCTGCGTAATCAGAGGGAGAACACCTCGATGACTTTCTGGTATGGTGCTAGGACGAGCGCGGATATTTATTATCAGGAAACATTTGAGTCACTGGAAAAGGTACATCCAAACTTCAACTGGTATGTTGCCCTGTCAGAAGCGACAAGCACTGACAGGCAAGGATATACCGGCATGATCCACGAAGTGGTGCGTCGCGAATATCTGGAGGGTCATAAAACCCTTGATGAGTGTGACTTCTATCTGTGCGGTCCGCCCAAAATGCTGGAAGCCACGTTGGCCATGCTCAAGGAAATGGGCGTGGATGACACCCGGATAGATTTTGACGATTTCGGCATCTGACACGCCAGTTCATGATCGTTTGCATGAGTGAAAAGCAGGGTTCAGGCTCTGCTTTTTTCGCAAAAGAGGCGATGGATATTTATTACTTGGGGCAGACACCGCCGGGTCACCCGGGTGAAAGGTCCTAAACGGCCGCGCCCGGGGTTCAAGCACAACAAAGTCTTGCTGCGCGCTGATCAGACCGTTTTTCCTGTTGGTATAGAACGTGCGCACCATGTCCGGGTATTGGTGATCACAAAAGACAAATGACCGCATACCGGCATGCCAGCGCTGGCGGGCAAAAATGATAGCTCTTCCAGAAAGTACTGTATACCATGCATCAGTGCGGCGTGACCCAGTTCTTTGAGAATGGCGTTCTGGCTTTCAATAATCCAGTGTGGGCAGGTCGAGCATTGTTCGCGGAAGACATCGCCCAAAGCCTCAATTGCAGCAACTGGTGAGTCTCTATTGGGTTGCGCAAGGACCAGCAAGGAAATATGTATAATTATAGTTGTATTGAAGCAACTGTTTGATCCCGGCGGTTGATTATAATAAATTTCCGGTAAGTGGAGACTAGTCGAAGGCGCTATGCCCTTGAGGGTGAAGCGAACTTCATTGGTTTAATTTCTACATTATCGAAAGTCAGAATGGATGGGACCTTTTGTAATGTCTTCATGTTTGCTGATATCTGGCACTTCTCAGTTGCAGGGCAGAGGTAATGTTGGGGCTAGTGAATGTTGAGGATTTTATAGCTAGAATCCGGCAGGTTGACGGTACGGATGATGTGAGCCGGATATTCACCGAAGAAACCAAAGCTCTTGGTTTTGAACATCACACATGCATTTCCGTCGTCGACCTGAACAACCCGCCTCTCGATGCCATCCAGGTGTTCCGATTTCCCCAAGCCTGGGTGGAATATTACATCCGCGAGGAATATTATAAATACGATGTCGTGATCAAAACCGTGCTGAAAAACACGGGCCCTTATCTATGGAAGGCGCTTGACGTATCGGACAAACGTAATCGGCAAATTTTTGCTGAAGCAAAGGAGGCCGGTATTCGAGACGGCCTGACAATCCCGATCGCTCTGCCTGGGCATTATCCCTGCAGCATCAACATGGCTGGTGATCATACGGATATTGATCCGCTCAACTACCATATTGTCCATTTGATGGCGGAATATTATCTCCTGAGAATTGTGGAACTATCGAAGTCCAATCGCAGGCTATTCGATCCGCCTGATCTGACGCCGCGGGAGCTTGAATGCCTGGTCTGGATGGCAAAGGGAAAAAGTGACAGCGAGATTGGCGATATCCTGTCGATTTCCCATCGGACAGTGAACGGCTACATCGAAAACATCCGCAAGAAAATGGATGTCGGCACGCGCACCCAGGCGGTGGCACTTGCGATCGTTTGTGGCCTCATCGCGCCCTGACGCTGGCGATACGGGGCTATCGTTGCCCGCTCCCTAATCATGATGGCTCACTTTTGCGCCGCCCGTGGCCTTTCAACCGGATGGAAATTTGCCCGCCTTGCGTCTGCGAGGGTGGCCCGTCGAGTCTCCGTTTATTTTGACGCGACAACACACCTTTTAGATTGTTGTTATACAGCTAGAAAGAGAAAAAAGTTTCACTATCCTATTGTAAATGAACGCGCTTTCCGTGACCCCGTATTTTTACGGGTTTCTTGCCCTTCCATAATTTCGGCACGTTGGCTCCAAGCCATTATTTAGGGGCAAGACGATGATCGAAATTATCACGTTATCCAACCGGCAGGCTTATGCGCCACAACTGGATCAGATGTTCCGTCAACGCCACGCGGTGTTTGTCGAGCAGTTGAATTGGGTTTTGCCGGAAGTTTTCGACGGGCGGGAGGTCGATGCTTTCGACACCGAGGAAACGGTCTATCTGCTTTCGCTGGACGACGCTGGCAATGTCCAGGGGTCCAGCCGCCTGAATCCCACACTGAGGCCCCATCTTATGACGGAAAGTTTCTCTCATCTGGTGGATGGCGATATCCCGAGGGGACCTCATATCTGGGAAAGCTCCCGGACCTGTATTCCGGAAGAGAACCGCAGCAAGGGCATCCTTGGAAAATTGTTTCTGGCCATGGCGGAAACGAGCCTGCTGTTTGGTGTTCAGCAAGTGACTTTTGTTTCAACGCCAGCATTTTGCCAGATCATTCAAAGGGCGGGATGGGGGTATGTGCCGCTTGGCGTGCCCAAAGCCAATGCCAGTGGTGAAGAAAGTATTGCCTACAGCTTGATTATCAATCCGGTGGCCCTCAAAAACATGCGTCACAAGCATCAGGTTTCCCGACCGGTAATCAGCGTCATCCCGACACGCCTGACTGCCTCCGTTGCGGCATAGGCGATCAGGGAGGGTGGTCATGAGGCAATGTCAACAAAGCACCAATCCCCCGATGCCAATCATCGGCTGGGACAGGCACGATGTCACAATCCTTGAAGGCACAACCTGGCTATCCTGGCCTTGTGCGCGCAAGGATCTGATCGGTTCGGAATGCCCGCCGACCCGGGAAAGCGGGGCGGGCCAAACCAACGACATGGACAGATTGTTGGATCCGCCCCTTTTGTAGGGGCGGCGAAGCGAGGAACAAAATGCAAGCACCGTCACATCGGATCATGACTGAGAGCGAAAGCGAAAACCCGGTATACGCCGGCATCAAGGCCATGGTCATGGCGCATGAGCTTATGCCGGGCCAGCGCATCCGCCTCGAACCGCTTGCGGACCGGCTTTTGGTCAGCAACACGCCGGTGCGGGAAGCCTTGATCCATCTGGCCGCTGAGCGCCTGATCAAAGAGGTGCCCAATGCCGGTTTCTTTACCAAGGAAATATCCGAATCCGAGGTTAGAGATCTGTATATATTGAACCAGTTGATCCTGGACTGGTCGTTGAGTGTGGTCAGGGATGACGGCCGGGTGCCGGGCATGCTCAAGCCACCGGAAATATTCGAGGCCGCCAGCGGCGTCAAAACGGACGCACCCGTTCCGACGGTCCAGATGATGGATGAACTTTTCAGGCATATCTCAAGGCAGTCCGGAAACGACGACATTGTTCATGTTGTCGGCAACATCGGCGAGCGCACCTATTACACCCGCCTGAAGGAATGCGAACTCTTCCCTGAAGTGCCTGAAAGTCTGGCGCGACTGTGCCGGACATATTATAGGCGAGACACAAAAGGTCTGCGTCAGGGGTTGCAGGACTTCCACGATATGCGCCTTCAAATGCTGCCGGACGTCATCCGTCGGATCAGGCAGATAAAACAGGACGCCCCTTGTCCGGCAGTGCCGAAGCGGACCTAGGAAATGACCATGCTCTGTGCATCCTGGGGTAGGGTCTGTCGCAATTTTCTCTGCCACTGGAGACCTGAGGTATGGCCGGTGTGGTGAGAGAAGCGGCCCGCGTCGCGTGGGACCAGGCGGATGGTTTTGTAAAAAGGCGATTGCTGCTCACCCTGTTGTTGGTGTTCACGTCTGCCGCTTTCTCGGCAGTCGCACCCCTCGCGCTCAAATATGCTGTCGATGCGCTCGGTACCGGTCAGACGAAGAGTACCACCCTTGAGTTTTTATCTCTTTGGAGCGTCGACACTGCCGGCGGCACCGGCTTCGGACCGATCACACTCATTTCGGCCTATCTGGTCAGTCTTTGGGTGTCGCGCTCATTGGGGGAACTTCGCTGGTTTTTGTATGGCACCGCCGACCAGAGATTGGCCCGAAATCTAAGCCGACGTTTGTTCGGTCACGTCCTGGAACTGCCGCTGAGTTTCCATCTAGGCAGGAAAACCGGTGCCCTGAACCAGACCCTTATACAGGGCCTGTCCGGCTACAGCATCCTTCTCAACCACACGATCTTCATCCTGTTGCCTGTGGCTGTGGAAATAGCCGTGATCGGCGCTGTGTTAGCCATGTTCCTAGACGCACAATTTCTCGCCATCCTTGGGGCGTCCGTCATTGCCTACAGCATCTCGTTCGCGTTGGGCGTCAAACAGATAATCGGCCCGAGCAAGACGGTCTCTACCGCTCAGGTGGATGCCTATGCCAGCCTGACCGACAGTATCCTCAATGCGGAAATGGTCAAATATTTCACGGCCGAACAGCGGATGGGCAATCGCTATGACGAAGCGCTGTCGAAGACCGAAACACAGTGGGCCAGATTCTACCGGTACAAAACCATGAACGGGCTTCTGATCGCCCTGGTGTTTGCCCTCTCGCTGGGCGCGGCAATTCTTCTCGCTGCGAAGCAGGTTATGGCGGGCGAGATGACCTTGGGAGATTTTGTGCTGGTGAATACCTATATGCTGCAGATCGTCAAACCCATGGAGACACTGGGTGCAGCCTTTCGGGATCTAGCCTACGGAGTAGCCTTCATCGAGAAAATGACGGCGTTGATGACGCTGAAAACCGAAAACACCGGAATGTCGACACAGGCAGCCGGGAAAGCGATAGGCGCCGGGACCGGTGGCCTGATTTTTAACGATGTAACTTTTTCTTATCTTGAGGGCGATCCGGTTCTCAGGGGTGTCAGCTTCACCGTGCCGCCTGGTAAAACGCTTGGCATTGTGGGAGGTAGCGGCGCCGGAAAATCCTCGCTCGTTCGGCTGCTTCTGCGCCTTTACGATCCCGACAATGGCGCTATCTTGTTTGGGGGCAGTTCGATACAGACCATGCCGCTGGATACACTGCGCGGGGCCATCGCGGTTGTGCCGCAAGATACCGTGCTGTTCAACGATACCATCGCCTACAATATCGGTCTGGGGCGCCTAGACTGCACACAGGGCGACATAGAGCGTGCAGCGCGTCTCGCTCATATCCATGACAAAATCCTCGCGATGCCGGATGGCTACCGGACTATTGTCGGGGAGCGCGGGCTCAAGCTTTCAGGGGGCGAGAAGCAGCGTGTCTCGATCGCACGGGCCGTGCTCAAGAATCCGCACATGTTTGTCTTTGACGAAGCGACCTCGTCCCTCGACACCAATACCGAACGACGCATTCTCGACAATCTGGTTGAGGTTTCAAAGGGTGTGACAACGCTGATCATTGCCCACCGGCTCTCGACGGTGGTGCATGCGGACGAAATTCTGGTGCTTGACGAGGGCAGGGTGGTAGAGCGCGGGCCTCATGGTGCGCTCCTCGAAAAAAATGGCCTCTATGCATCGATGTGGCAGACACAGCAGCATGGTGGGAGGCGGGATGGCAGGAACAGGGACATCAGCTAGACCCGCTGGGCTGCCGGGTCCTGAAGGCATGTTGCTGGGCGTTATGTCGGCATGCACCGGCGTCCTTCCGAGCAGTCAGGCATAGCCGGGCACGGAAATAATATATTTTGAATATAAACTCCGGCACCTCAGCCAGCCCTCGGTATTCTCGGTGTTGTGCGGCCCGACGATCGCCGTGGCCAACCACTGGCAGAGGCAGAATTTCCGTGATCATGACCGCCGAGAGAACCCATTTTCTGAGCCCGCGCATTTTTCCCTGTGATGTGGACGGCCATATGATCGTGCTCGATCTCGGCGCCGACCGGTACGCACGCCTTGGTGACGTGGAAGCGGCGGTGCTCAGGCACCTGTTCGGCGGGCAGGGCAAACACAGTACGCCTGCGCCGCCTAGCCTTGAGGCCTCGCTCGACAGGCTGGTGGAGGAGGGCATTCTGACCACCGACGCCGTGACGGGCAGGGAGGCTTTTCCTGAGCTGCCCGGGCAAGTCATGCTCGATCTGAAGGGCTATCCTCATGACGGTATCCCGAAAATCCGCATGGGCCATATTGTCAACTGTGCCTGCGCGTTTGTGTGCGCCAAATTCATGCGCCACTTTCATTCGATCGAACGTACCGTTCTGCGGGTCAAAAGCCGGCGGGAGCGCGCGCTTGCCAATGCCGGTCGCCCGAAAAGCAAAAAAGAGGGGCGCTTGCCCGAGGTGGACCTGGCACGTATCCGCGAATTGGTCGAGATATTCCGCATCCTCAAGGGGCTGTTCTACACCGGAAAAGGCCGATGTCTGTTCGATTCACTCACGCTCATCGAATTTCTGGCGATCTACCGGATCTATCCGCTGTGGGTGTTCGGGGTGCAGATGGGGCCGTTTGTGGCGCATTGCTGGGTGCAGGATGACCGCTTTATCTATAACGACAGCGCCGACAGCACGGGCTCTTTCAAGCCGATCATGAGTGTCTGAACCTGGGGGGCGTTGTCATGTACCGTTATATTGCGTTTCTATGGAACGAGGCCGACGACAGTGCCACCCGTACCGCCGGATTTCTCAGGGACCATTTCATGGGCACGGCCACCAAATGGGAGACAGCTTATAGCGGCTCGGGCTTGCAGGTTTTGCATGCCGGGGAGGAGAAGGGGCGTATGCAGGCCTATCCGGTCAGCCCAAAGCAAGGAGCAGAGGCTGGTGGCGTCATCCTCGGCAAACTTTTCGACCGCCCGGACGCCTCCGATGCGCTCCCCGGTAATGTCGATCTGAGCGTAGGCGAGGCACGCAGGGTGATTGAAACTGCAGGGTGCTACCTTGTCGACAATTATTGGGGCGCGTGGGTGGCGTTTCTCCAGCACGGGTACAAAAAACATGTGCTGGCGGACCCGATTGGCACCTTCAGTTGCTTCCATACCCACTATCGCGGCGTGGAGATATATTTCAACCATGTGCCTGACGTCGCTGCATGCAAGTTTCTCGCTTTCACCATCGATTGGTGCGGGGTTGCCAGATATTTGAGGTATGCCACGGGCGGGGCCCGAACGGGGCTCAAAGAAGTTGACAAGCTTCTCTCCGGCCAATGTCTCACGATCACCCCTTGGGCGACGGAAAACGTCTTTTACTGGGATCCGCAAAAAATATCCCAGACCAATGTGATCGAGGACGTCGCGGAAGCCGAGGCGACCTTGCACAAGGTGTTGATGACCACCGTTGCCGCGCACGCCGCGCCCTATGACCGGATATTGCATGAGATCGGCGGGCTGGATTCGTCGATCCTGCTTGCCTGCCTCAAGGAAGCGCGCGCTTCGCTCGACATCACCTGTATCACCAATTTCGACCGAACAAACCCCATGGGGGACGAGCGTCATTATGTGCGGCAAGTGACGGAAAAGCTCAGCGTTCCGCTCATCGAACATGACAAGAAAATTGTGAAGTTGGACGCGGATGCCCTGCAGCGGCTGCCGCTCACGACAAAACCGATCTATTATGGCCGCCAGATTGAGTTCGAGAGTAACATACCAGAACTGGCGCGGGAAAACGGTCTTCAGGCGCGGTTTAACGGTTGGGGCGGAGATGAAATTCTCTATGCGCGAGAGTCAAGCTACGGCGCGATCGATTACCTGAAAACACACGGTCTGCGCCGGCCTTTGCTTCGGCTGATCATGGAGGCTGCCAGGCTTCAGAATCTCTCTGTCTGGTCCATCTTGCCGAAAATCTTCCGGGACGGCTTGGGACGCAAACAATGGGACTTTTACACGGAATTCGACCCGGGGACGACCACGCTCCTGAATGACGATATTCAGGACCTGATCAAGCCGGACGGCTCCGTCCATCCATGGATCAAACAGGGCAAGGGCATGGTGCCCGGCAAGCTTGACCATATCTTTCACTACACGAGGGGATTTTATAACGAGGAATACAACACATGGCCGGGCGAGCATGTGCCCATGATCTATCCCCTGCTGGCGCAGCCTGTGATCGAGACATGCCTTCGTATCCCAAGTTGGGTGATGACGGCCAATGGTAAATCCAGAGGGCTGGCGCGCAAGGCATTCCGGCATCACCTGCCAGCAGATGTCGTCTGGCGCACCTCGAAACTCTCGTCCGGGGCCTACCAGAAAGCTTTCATCGACGAAAATATCGGCTTCATCCGGGAATGTCTGCTGGACGGCGTGCTCGTCAGCGACAAGGTCGTCAATAAAACCAATCTGAAAAAGACCCTGGCGCGGGATCACAACATCGGCAACCAGGATGGCGATTGGTTGATGTATTATATCAACGCAGAAATCTGGGCGCGCAAATGGCGCGGCAAAGCGTTTCCCGATATTGCGCGCGGTGCGGTCGCCTGACCGCCGCTTCTCCAACGATGTCGATCGGCTCGGACCCTCAAAGCCGACGAGAGAAACAGTCTTTGGGCGGCTGCATCGTCTGGTGACGGTGTTCAGGTTCGAATGCATCTGGAGTGCCGGATTTTATATTGTTTTTATATAGTTACCTGAGCGTCTGGATTGGTCCTACCGTTCTCGGGTCGGAATGAGCCGACATAACCGCAAATCGATAGGAGACTATGATGATTGCACTTGGACAGGTATCGGAAGTGACCGGCAAGGAAGGCAGCCCGAAGGAAGATAACGGGCTGCCCCGGATCTGACGGTCAAGCGGTAACCGCATAGGCCAGATGCCAATGTGGTTTGCAGCAAAGCCTTGGGAGGTGTCTGGCGCTTAACGTGTCAAGCACCTCCTTTTGCATCTGGAGCGGAAAAATCCTGCACATGTGAAACCCCGCTGTTCGAGGTGCGCTTAACTGTAACCTCGGCCAGACGTGGGAGGCCCAATCATTTTCCTTCAGTTTTCCGTCTCATGGCCAATGTTTGTCATCCTTGACACCACCACCCTCACGCAATTTCAACAGATTGGCTTGATGCTGTGCCTTCAGGCTGCGCCAGCGTTCATATTGTGCGGCTTTGGCGGGATCCTCGTCTTCAGTGTCCCGAAGCCAGAAATTCAGCCAATCTATGTTACGTATATAAACCCGAGATCTGTGGGCCGGTTGCCATTTGACATGATATTCGTCGGGATAAATAAACATCTCGACCGGTTTGCCTGCGTCCCGGAGGGCCTGATAATTCTGCAGGACATTATAATACTCTCGGTCGGCAACCTGAAAAAGGACAGGTGTGTCAATCCTGAAAGCCTGAACCCCCACCGAATATTTGGCCCTGGTCTCGAACCCCGTCTTGCTGAAGGGGGAGCCGCCAAAAGCGCCGTCCATGCTCTTGCCCCAGAAAGAGGATGCGGATACTTTGGTGTTCGGGGGAGCGCTGATACTCGTACCCGCCGTTATGGCTGCCGCGTAATTCCGGCCCAGGAGCGCACTGTCAAGCGTGGAGGCGCCATGGCTTAATCCGGTGATCGCCACACGTGCCGGGTCGACAATACCGTGGCTTACCAGCTTGTCGACCATGCGCTCAATCGCCGTCGCCGGCCCACGCTCGATTACGACATATTTCAGGTATTTTATCTGCATCTCCAGCGGATCGGGCGTTCTTGTGTAATAGTCTCCTTCGGGTGTATCGAAACTGAGCACCGCAAATCCATTCTGTGCCAGCCAATGAATGGGCACCTCGTCGCCAACCCCGCCCCTCAGAAAGCCGCGCGACCGGTACTGGACGATCATGAGCGGATAGCGCCGACCTTCTCCATAGCCCTTGGGATACACCAGATGGGCATGAGCCGGGTTGCCGTAAGCGTCCTCGCCGAGGATTTTTTCGACCTTCGTGAAGCTGAAATTCCTGAATTCCGGGTTCATGTCGGCGATGGTAGTGATGGCGCCGTCATGCAGGTCGACCGATACAATTTTCAGGGGCGACGTCCAGCTTTCATGACCGCAGATCAAGCGGTCTCCGGCCATGGAACAGTGCTGGAGCGTATCGTCACTGCTCAGGATCGTTCGCACATGGTTGTCGCCCGGGGTCCAGCCATAGAGAGAGGTCAAGGTTTCACGCGGGCCGTTGCGAACGAGGAAGATCACTTCCGCGCCATCGACACGCCACCATAATTTTTCGGGGCGTGTGCTCAGGCAGGCATCGGCTGGGCAGTGAAAGATTTTTTTGCCGACCGAGGCCGCCACCCGCATCGGCGGATAATAGCCGGTGTAGATGGCCGGATCTTCATTCTCAAACCAGGTCGAGCGCATCCCGTCTGGTGACGCCGTTTCCATAATTCTGACCTGGTCTTTCAGTTTCCCTCGTTCGAAGCGGGCATGCGACGACATATCCGGTGCGGCAAAATAGGCCTTGGTTTCACCAGCGTCTGCCTTGCGTTCAACACCCGTCTGGATGTCGAGCACCCAGACCGTCAACCGGCAGAACCGACGCTCATTTATCTCTGAACGCTGCCTTGTCTGTCCATCAGAGCAGGACGGCCACAGCGGCCCCTGTTCAATGTCGAAAACACCCGGCTCCTGCACCAGATAGCCTCGGGCTGCGTCTCGTTGGTTGGCGTGCTCGATATCGGACCGGTCCCGGCCCACGGCAAAAAATAGCTGTGAGCCGTCCTCGGAATATTTCGGGCCCTCGACGTTTCCGGCATTGTGGGTCAACTGCTCTTGGCCGCTCCGGTCAAACTGGCTGCGCCATATCTGCACCTCGCCGTTTTTCTTGAGCGTATAGGCAAACGACCGGCTATCGGGCGACCATACGGCGTCGTCGCCATAGAACTCCCCTACGCGGAGGCCATTTTGATAGGGCGGCAGAACCGCATCGCCGCCATCGGCCACGCGCATGGGCTCTGCGTTTGAGGTGATCGGCGCCACATACCAACCGATGTCATAGTCATTCCGGTCTCTGATGGCCTGAAAAACCTGAAAGGCCACATGGTTGCCGTCCGGCGATATTGCGACGGTTTTGATGTCACGGATGGCCAACAAGTCATCCGCGGTTATGCCCCGTTTGGCGTCGGATGCAGCAGAGGCGCCGGGCAATAGCCAGAATATTAACATCATCGATGTTGCCAGAAGCGCATATTTGGAGAGCATATTTGTTGTCAGTAGCATTCTTCACACCCTTAAGCCTGTGTCCCGGCTATATTTGTGGAATTCCCAGATTTGTCGGCCCTGATCGTTCGACTTGCTCGAACGATCAGAACAGACCTGCCTCGGCCGAAACAGTTCAGGCCGTCACCATTGTTTGGTAATCTGGAAAGAGACCGTCCGGCCAACCGGGCTGGCGTTGTTGGGGTCATAGTTGATATTGTGGCCAAAGTTGCTGGTTACAAAGGGCGGGTCCTGGTCGAACAGGTTCAGGGCGCTCACGGAAAAAACGGTGTTTCTGAGCCAGGCGCTGTCGGTGTGGTCGCCTGTGTTATAGCTGACAATCAGGTCCGCGGTTGTCCAGGACCCCACACCCGCAACGGGGGTGGCACGAGTGTCGCGATAGCTATCGACATAGTTGATCACCAGATTTGTCGAGAAATCCTGATATCCCCATGAGATGCCGCCCCGCAGCTTCAAGTCGACCGGTCGCCCAACCGTATTCAGAACGTCAGCGGCTTCTTCGCTCTCAAGCAGTTGCTCCAGATTTTTGAACAGGTACGTGCCGCCAACAGTGAAGGTCCAGGCTCCTACGTCGCTGTCAATCCTATAGGAACCCGAAAAATCGAGGCCACTGACCTTGGTGCTCGCCTGATTGCTCTCCCGCTCGTCCGCCAACACCTCTGCATCCGTGAAGGAAAACCCCGGCGCAAAATTCCCGGACGTCGGCAGTGAGCCCAAAAGCGCGAGAAAGGCCGGGTCGGGATCGAAATCGAGCAGGGATGCAAAGCGGGGATTGATAAACACATCGAAAAGGGCAATGACCGACGAAATCCGGTTCTTGTAGGTAATGTCAAAATAGGTGACGTCGAGGCTGAGGCCCGGCACCCCAACGGGCTGGAAGCCAATCCCGGCCGTCCAGGTGGTGGCCGTTTCCGGTTTCAGGTCGGCATTGCCGCCGAGGGCCAGCGCGAGAAGGGTGCTGCCGTTCGGAGAGGCCGGGTTTGGAACGTCACCAAACAGGAAACCCTGCACGCTGCTTTCGTCCAGTTCCCTGAACAGCGGTGCCCTGAAGGCGGTACCCCATGTACCTCGAAGGCTGAGCCCTTCGATGGGCGACCACAAGAGCCCAAACTTGGGGTCAACGCTCGACCCGAAATCGCTGTAATGTTCATAGCGCGCGGCGATGGTCAGCTCCAGTCGTTCGATGCCAGGGGCTCTGTTCTCCTCACTGACGAACGGTGCGAAAATTTCACCAAAGGCTGCGAAAACATCCCGATTAAACTTCAGGTCGTCGCTATTGGTATAGGTGTCACGGCGAAAGTGGCCACCAGCCGCCAATTTGACATTGCCGCCAGAGAGGCGAAAAAGAGCGCCATCGGCCTTGCCGTCAATGGACCAGGTGCCGGACTTCCGGATGCGAGGAGCCGCAAGTTCGGTTTCGTCCAGCAGCTTGTTTTCTTGCGTGGTCCGGCTTTGATTGAGCGAAGCGACAAGCTCAGCCTGCCAGTCGTTGGACAGGTTGATTGTCGATCCGAGGGTGCCGCCATATTGTTCTGTTTCACTGATGTCAAAATTGGCAGGCGAGAAACTGCTCGTGCGGATCTGTCTGCTGTCGCGCACGCTGAAGAAACCATCGGCAAAAACCTTGACGGTATCGCTGAGATTCTGTCCGACCGTCAGAAAGGCGCTATGCCGTTTCTGTTTGGGTAACAATTGATGGAGCGGACGTGCGTCTTGCGAGAAACTGCGGTCGGCGGCATCAAGTGGATCACGTGTCTGAAATTCGTAGGATATCAGCGCATGGCCATCATCCCACACTGTGCCGAACGTTTGGCCCAACTGGATATCGTCCAGATCCCCCGATGTCGCGGTGCCGTAGCGCAGGCGGGTTTCCGCACCGTCATAATCTTCCCGCAAGATGAAATTCACCACCCCGCCCACGGCGTCGGAGCCATAGAGTGCCGAGGCCCCGTCAGTCAAAACCTCGACCCGGTTGATCGCCGACAGCGGGACCATCGACACATCGACAAAATTGCCAAGGCCAGCGGGCGCAAGCCGGCGTCCGTTCAGCAATACCAGGGTTGAATCGTTCCCGAGGCCGCGCAGGTTGATGCCCGATCCAGAATTGAGATTGAGGTCTGCATTGTTTTCCGCGCTCAGGCCCGACGTGCTCTCTGAAAGTCCGCCTCCGAAGTTCTGCGGCAGGGTCTGAATGAACTGAGGCACAGAGGCCACGCCGGCCATGTCGATGTCTTTGCGGCTATAGATGAAAACCGGTGAGGCGGAGCGCGCCCCCCGGATATGCGAGCCGGTAACGGTAATCTCCTCGAGTTCGACCGGCGCCAACTCGCCCGTCATGGTCTTGTTCGGCTCGGCGCCCTTTTTATTGCCGTCAACTTTTTGCGAAGGGTCGATGTTCGAACGGCCGGCTTCTGAACCTGTCGGCGTCTGGTACTCGGTTTTAACGGGGACGATGCGCACGCGGCCGTCATCGTCTATCGAATAGGTGAGGTCGGTTCCGGCCAGAAGCCGTTTCAGGGCGTCCTCCCGGGACATAACGCCAGAAACGGCTTTGCCGATTTTGCCCTGCAGCAGCTCCTGCGGTGCCAGAAACTGCCAATTCGATTGGGTTGTCAGTTGGATGAGGGCATCCCCCAGCGGCATACTTTCCAGATCGAACCGGTACGTCTTGTCGTCCGCCGCCGCCGACCAGGCCACCGATAATGCGATCGTCGAAACCAGCGCCAGTCTTTGGGCGTTTTTTACCAGTGTTTTTCTGCCAATCATTCGTGTTCTCCCCTGGAAATCTTGTGAGCGCGAAGACATGAGCGAGACGTCCGCTCGTGCCGCGCCAAGCTTGCGTTTTTCAATAAATGCAACAGGTTGGAGCTGCGCTCGCCTGTTCGTAAGGGAGACGATCACGGGTCGCCGAATTCTCAGGTCATGACCGAAAGAATAAATTTTCTCTCTAAAGTGAGAAATTTCCCGAACTGATCCGTCTACGGAGAGGCGGTAGTTGTCAGCGCATGCTGCCCAACTGGGGTTCAGCCCGGTTTTTGCAATCGCGATACGGTCTGCAGGGAGGCAACGCTGGCGTCCGCATCCGCATCAGTGCAAAGTCTTGCGGTCGGAACGTTGTTCCGAAATCGTCTTTTCGCCGGTCAAGATCCGGATGACCTCATCCCAGAACCGAACATTCGCTAAATTGCCGTTTCTGGCCGCCACGTCTCTGCGGCGCCCGATGTCTGCTAGGGGAGTGTCAGGTTCGGCGATTTTCAGGGCTTCCGCCACCTCTTCGGGGCAGCAAATGTCATGAAGGCTCCCTTGCCCCGATCTTTCAGGCGGACCACCTTGTACCTTGGATAGCTTTTTCATGTATTTTCCCAATGAAACAGTCGCCAGCAGAAGCAGACAAGCTACGAACCAGCACGCGATGTCATGACTATTGCCCGTACCAGCATTGGCTCTACTCGTCTGGCCTGTCAGTTTGATGAAGCCTGACCATGATTTCTTTGTCACCCTGATGATCGACTTCAACCGGCAGATATTGCGGCAAATTTTCCACCAGTCTGTCCACGTCAGACGTGGAGAAAACGCCACTGAACCGGATATCGCCCACGGCCGCTGATTCCAGGGTGATCGTCCCGTCGAAATATCGGCTCAGGTCTGCGACAAGTTCCGCCAATCGGGCATTTGAATAGATCAGCCGCCCGCTACGCCACGCGCTTGGCGGCACCGTTGTGGCGGTCTGTCTGATATTCTCCAGTTTGCCGTCGTTGCTTGAAACAATCTGTTGCCCGGCCAACAGGATCGCTTTCGGCACAACCGTTTCCGTAGGGGCGCGGCCAAACGGTTTGGCGGTGGCCGAAGCGGCTACCTGTCCGGCTGGCGGCAGCTTTGGCTGCACGCTCACCTCGACAACGCCTTCTTCCACAGTCACGCGCAATCCCGTCGGTCCTTTGTGGAGGTTGAATTTGGTGCCCGTCACCCGTACCTGGGTGTCGCCCGACTGGACGATAAAAGGCCGGTTCGGATCTTTTTCGACCGAGAAAAAGGCCTGGCCATCACCGAGCGTCACAAGCCGCGCGCCGGCTTCAAAATGGACTTCTATCCGGGACCGGGCCCCAAGGGTGACGATACTGCCGTCCCTGAGTTCGATATCGCGGATTTCCGCAATACCGGTCTGGTAGTCCTGTATGCCAGTCACCGCGGGAGAACTCAGGCCCACAACCCAGGCCACACCAACCGCTGCTGCAGTGCCGACGGCAGCCGTAAGGGGCCAGCGCACCCGCCAACCGGAAACCGTGCCCCACCACGCTTTGACGCGCGCGAACGCGTTCGGGCGGTAGGTGTCAGGGTTCGCAAGTTTCAGCAGTTCAGGATCATTAATTTCCGCAAGGGCCGAGAAACTCCGGGACGCGTGCTCGAAAGCGTCCGTATGGCGGGGATCGGCCCGATACCATCGTTCGAACGCATCGGCCATGGCTTCATCGGCATGCGGGGCGGCCAACTCGACCACCCACTCACTGGCTTGCTCTCTGATCCGTGTGTCGTCGGCACTCTCAGCGGTCATCTTTGGTCCTGCCACGCATGGAATGAACAATCTCGTTCAGTTCCTTCGTCGCGCTGACAATATGACGGTGCACTGTAGGAACTGGCATATTCATAATCTCGGATATACGGAGATAGGTCAGATTGCCAACCCGGTACAGCATTAACAGTCGTTGTTGCTTTTCCGGCAGCAGCTTGATCGCGCCGATCACCAGCGCCAGTTCCATCTTTGCTGAAACGATCCGCTCGGGTGTCAGTTCCTCATAAAGAGGATTGGCCGCCTCGTGCGTTCCGTCCTCCTGGTAATGTCGTCTCACCGCATCGCGGCGGCTTTCATCGGTTATAGCGTTGTCCACCGCCCGGTACAGATATCCCCGAGGATGGCGAACATCGGGCAGGCCGCCGTTGCGCGCCAGATTGAAAAAGACCGTCTGGATGATCTCGTCACAATCGGCATTGCCGAATTTCTTCAGGATGTAAGCGCGGAGTTCCTGAACATGCTGTTTGTACAGGTCGCTCAGCTTTCTTGCCGACCCAGATCCGTCTCCGGTGTCCAATATGGTGTCGCGGGTAAGCTGGTTTTTGAGCCGGACATTACCCATGAACGGCCAATCCCGGAAATCCAGCTCCTATCTCACGCGCACAACATGAGGGGGAGGGAAGCGCCGTTGCGGCGCGGGCGCCCTTATCTTCATAGGCTTCCCGGATTCTCGCCCAAGGCATCAGGGAAAATTTAGTTCGTTTCCAAACTGCCTGAATAAACTTGCCACCCATCTCGCCCTCTTTGAGTCAAATCCGCTCAATGCTGTCCTCTGCGGGAGCAGGCAGAGCGTTTAATGAACGCGGTATGGTGGCTTGCGCAAACGTTGCGCTATGTTTTCGCCCTTCTGCCGCGATACGATTTCTCTTGAGGCGCCAGGGCAATCCCTGGGGCCGGGGGCTTAGAACCACTTCAAAGAAAGTGTGGGCTGTATTCCCCTTACGGGTCTTGTATTCCAGCGCCACCCCCGACATAGGGCAAGAATTCCTGAACCCGCCATAGGTAGCACACAGGAAACCTGCGTCCAGCCTTAGCATAAGGACCAGAAAAACCCACTCTTATACCGGGAGTGGGCCGTCTTTGAAGGCGGTTCTAAACGCCACTGCCTTTGGGCAGCAAAATAACCCTAACAGAACACCTTTCTGATTCAAGAAAAAAGTCCAATTTGGGTTTATTTGATTATTAAAATTATCTGTAGCCCTTGTATTCCATCTTGGGCTTTTTCCGTGAAATCTATAGTGCGATCTGATTACGAGGAGTTGATGAACCGCCTTAAAGCTGTCAGAAGGCGGGCAGGCATAAACCAGTACCAACTTGCGGAGCAACTGGGAAAAGGCCAATCCTACGTGTCGAAATATGAACGGTGCGAGCGTCGCCTGGATGTCATTGAGTTCTTGGACATCACCAATGTCCTGGGTGTTGACCCTGTGGATATGATTAGGGGACTTCCCAAACCTGCCAGGCGCTCTGTTTGAGCGGCAGGATTGTCCTATTCTTTTGCAGGGTCAATCAGATGGTACGCCAAAGCATATTCTTGGGTTGTCGCAATCACCTCATGGTGACTGAATGATTAAGAAAGGCATTGGTGCGGACTTGCGACGTATACGTCTGGAGAAGGGCTTTACTTTTGAAGCCCTTGCTCACAATGCTGACCTTGGCACGACTTTTCTGAAAGAAATTGAAGCCGGAAAGAAGCAACCCAGCGTAACAACTCTTTTCAAACTGTCCCTGGCCCTCGGCACAACGCCGGACCAATTGATTTTGCCCACATACCTTCAGTGGCGCAGCAAGCAGGAATAATGCCTTTCGCGGAAAAAATTCCAACCCTGCAGCCAATCACTCCGAGCTCTATCTATCCAACTCTTCAATGGGTGCGCACGGTGCGAGCCGTGTGCGCCCAGATAACTGAATGTGCATCGATCCATACTCATATTTAATCCTATGAAGTAGGATAGCCTATCTCTTTGAAAAGTACGTTGTTTCGTGCAAGATGGCATTCCAGTTACCAATGGATCAATGTCAGGGTGCGGGAACATTGAAAATTCTTCAAATATTTGGCACGCGGCCGGAAGCGATCAAAATGGCGCCCGTGGTACATGCGCTTGAAGCCACTGATGGTATCAACAACAGAGTCTGTATCACAGCGCAGCACCGTGATATGCTTGATCAAGTACTTGGTTTTTTCGACATTCGGGTTGATCATGACCTTGACGTGATGCGCGAGGCGCAGGGGCTGGCGGAGGTCACATCCCGTGTACTTCAGGGTGTTAGCGACGTCCTGAAGGCGGAAAAACCTGATCTCGTACTTGTGCACGGTGATACAAATACCACCATGTCCTCCACGCTCGCGGCGTATTACCAGCAAATTCCCGTTGGCCATGTGGAGGCGGGGCTTCGCACGCACAACCTGTATTCGCCCTGGCCTGAGGAAGCCAATCGCCTCATCACCGACGGGCTATCCGCGCTGTGTTTTGCCCCTACGGAAGGCTCGAGACAGAATCTGCTCAAAGAAAATATCGCGTCAGAGAAAATTTTTGTCACTGGCAACACAGTTGTGGACGCCCTTTTCATGGCCCGGAACAAAATCACTTCCGACGCAAAGCTAAGTGCAGAATTTGAGCAGCGGTTCTCGTTTCTGGATAGCGAGAAAAAACTCATCCTCGTCACCGGCCATCGCCGTGAAAGTTTTGGCCAAGGTTTTGATAATATCTGCGATGCTTTGCTAGAGCTCTCAAAGCGGGACGATGTGGAAATACTCTATCCCGTACATTTGAACCCAAACGTCAAAGGGCCAGTGCACGCCAAACTTTCTGGGCTTGCCAACCTGCACTTGATCGAGCCACAAGATTATCCAAACTTTGTCTACTTGATGGATAGATCATATCTGATCCTGACAGATTCTGGTGGAGTGCAAGAGGAAGCCCCGTCGCTCGGCAAGCCTGTATTGGTGATGCGGGAAACGACCGAGCGGCCAGAGGCTGTGGCCGCTGGCACCGTCAAGCTTGTCGGTACCGATAAAGATAAAATCGCAGGTGAAGCAACAGAGCTTCTAGACAATCCTGCACACTACAGCAAAATGGCAGCAGCCCATAACCCTTATGGTGACGGCACTGCGGCGGCACAGATTCTGGGAGCCATCAAACATGCATTCTTATAAGTCTCTTTGTGTAGTAGGGCTCGGCTATATCGGCTTGCCCACGGCGGCTGTTTTTGCCAAAGCCGGGCTTCAGGTAACGGGCGTGGATGTTAATAAACGCGCTGTTGATACCATCAACACAGGGCAGGCGCATATCGTTGAGGTTGATCTGGATGGCCTTCTGCAAGGGGTGGTATCAAACGGCAGTCTGAAGGCGCAAACCACACCTGAAAAGGCAGATGCTTTTATCATCGCGGTGCCAACACCTTTTATGGCGGACCATAAGCCGGACCTCACCTATGTCGAAGCGGCTATCAAGTCGGTGGCGCCATTTGTGGCAGAGGGCAACCTGATTGTACTCGAATCCACTGTACCACCGGGAGCGACGGACAAGATGGTCGCTTGGCTTGAAGAAGTCCGACCGGACCTCAAGGATGGATGCGGCAGTAAATATTTCGCGGCTCACTGCCCGGAACGTGTATTGCCGGGAAGGGTTCTCATTGAGTTGGTGCAGAACGACCGCATCATCGGCGGTGTGACGGATGAATGCGCCCTGCGTGCTGAGGCGCTTTATGACGTGTTCCTCAAGGGTGAGTGTTTCCTCACCAACGCCCGGACTGCTGAACTGGCAAAGCTTTCCGAAAACGCGTTCCGAGATGTGAACATCGCGTTTGCAAACGAGCTTTCCCTTATCGCAGACAAGCTCGATATCGACGTGTGGGAGTTGATCCGGCTGGCCAACCGCCACCCCCGGGTCAACATCCTTCAGCCGGGCCCCGGTGTTGGTGGCCACTGTATCGCAGTTGATCCTTACTTCATTGTTGATAGCGCGCCTGATGAAGCCAGACTTATTGCGACCGCGCGGCAAGTGAACGAGAGCAAGCCTGAGCTTGTGATCAGCAAAATCAGACGTGCCGCCCAAAAGCTCAAGGCACCAACGGTGGCCTGTTTCGGCTTGGCCTTCAAGGCGGATATTGATGACCTGAGAACAAGCCCGGCATTGATGATTACTGAGCGTGTGGCCAGAGAGCTCGATTGCAAGGTCCTAGCGGTTGAACCCAACGTCGACGAGCTACCGGATAACCTGAAAGAACTCGGTGTCGAGTTTTCCAGTTTAGCGAACGCGCTGGAGCAGGCAGATATTCTGGTACTGCTCGTTGACCACAAACCGTTCAAGCGAGTGCCCACAGGCAAACTTGCCGAGAAGATCGTCATCGACACTCGGGGAATTTGGACCTAGCGGCCCCTCTATCCGGTGCGTTCCTATAGATATTGCGTACGCATAGGCAGTGTAGCGCCACTATGTGCCAAACTCAGGATCGAGGTTCCGGACATACGATAAGCTCTGCTAGTGAGGTAAAGCTGGCCCTTTGCTAGTTGTTTCTCTCCTGCGGGAATGCTAGTTTCTCGAAAATAAAAATTCATATCGCACTGAGCAGACCGGATGAACATGTGTCGTGGCAGCAAGCAAGAGCTTGAGCGCCCGTTGCGTGTTCTTGGTTTATGAGAGACAGACCCATGCCGGGGCTGTTGTTGGAGCGCTCTCGCGCCAATGCTCAACCAAGAGTGCGATTCATATGAATGGCTCCATCCGGGTAATGAAACCCTCTCCGCAAGGAGAAAGTATGGAGACAGAACATGCCCAGTATTCGTTTAGCCCCTTTTGTCGTCGCGGTATGCCACCTGGCATTCGCGGTGCCTGTGCTTGGTGCGCCACCTGAAGATTTTTCCAGCCGTGTTGACGGTCTGCTTGATGAGCTTGGCGTGCCGGGCGCGACGGTTGCCATCGTTGAGGACGGCTCTGTGACAATGGCCAAGGGTTTTGGAGTGCGGAGCCTCGAAAACCCGATGGCTGTTGATGCAGACACTATTTTTGCAACAGGCTCGACAGGGAAGGCGTTTACCACGGCGGCGCTTGCCATTCTTGTGGACCGCGGTGTCATCAAATGGGACGACCGCGTTATTGATCATATGCCGGATTTCAGAATGTGGGACGCCTGGGTTACCCGTGAGATGACGATCCGTGATCTTCTCGTACACCGAAGCGGCCTTGGGCTTGGGGCCGGAGACCTTCTGTTTGTTCCGCGCAGCGATCTTTCCCGCAAGGAGACCATGCGCAGGCTTCGCCACATCAAACCCGCGACCAGCTTCCGCAGCGGATATGCCTATGACAACGTACTTTACATGGTGGCTGGCCAACTGGTTGAAGAAGTCACCGGCGATACCTGGGAAACATTTGTTCAGGAAAATATCTTCGACGTCCTTGGCATGAATAACTCGACCGTGAGCGACCAAGCGCTGGTTTCGAGCACAAATCGCGCGCGGCCACATGCTCGACTGAACGGTGCCATCAGGGGGATGGGAGATCAGGTGCCACTTGATGAAACATCCGCGATTGCCCCAAATGCAGCGCCTGCGGGCGGCCTTGCCATCAGCGCAAACGACATGACACACTGGCTGCAGGCGCAGCTTGGTCGAGGTAAAATGCCGGGCGGGGAGCGCCAGCTTTTTAGCGGCGAACAGTCGGCTCAGATGTGGACGCCTGCTGTATTGCTGCCAAATTCGCCGCCGCCGGAAAGCCTTGCTGCCGCGCACCCCATGTTCCGCACCTATGCACTTGGCTGGACTGTGCAGGACTATCGCGGCGCCAAGCTTGTCTGGCATGGCGGCGCGGTGTTTGGCTCTCTTGCCGTGGTGGCGCTTCTACCTGATCAGAATGTTGGTTTCTACGTCGCAGTGAACAGTGAAGAAGGGCAGATGGTTCGCGGCCTTCTCTATGAACTGCTAGATCACTATCTTGGTTACCCTGAGGAACAGTGGCCGGAGAAACTTCACGAGTTCAAGACTGGCCGCCAGGTCGCAGCTGCAGCAGCGGTGCAGGCCCAGCTTGCGCCAGCGGATGATGCGCCGGTGACAAAGCCGTCGCTCGCGCTTGCAGGGTACACAGGTGACTATAATGACCCGTGGTATGGCACCATTTCCATTCGGGATGAAGATGGGGCGCTTGTGGTTGATTTCCCGCATTCTCTGGGGCTTTCAGCCACTCTTGAGCATGTGCGCTACAACACATTCATCACCCATTTCAACGATCCGGGCATGGAGCCTGCTTACCTGACATTCAACCTTGATGCTTCAGGGCAGGTAAGTCGGATTACAGCGCAAGCTGTGTCGCCAATCGCTGACTTCAGTTTTGATTATCAGGACCTGTTGTTCACGCCTGTATCTGCAAAGTAAAAAATGGGGCGCGTCCCTTGCGAAACGCGCCCGATATGGTGGAAATACCCCTTTGTGCCCAACTTGGGCATGGAGGGGTACTATTCAAGACAGCTTTCATACCTTAGGTCAGCGGTGCGTTCATCGCTCATGCGCTTCGCGATGTCGATCATTGCGGGGCTGAGCGGGCCAGCGACCTCGTTTGGTGACGAAAGCGCTGCTGACTGGTAGGCGAGCACAAACTGCTCCGCAGGCAGGTGCATTACGCACACCAGTGATGCACGCCCGAGAGTTGCTTCCATGTGGCGGGCCATGCCTGCACCCGCGTAATAGAAAATCTGGCGGCCGGCGCCTGTGAAACCCATCATGAACATATCGTGCAGTCGTGTGTGCCAGTCGTCATAATCACCAATGATGTCTGCGGCGTACCCAAAGGTGCGGATATGCTGTGCCATCTGGCTGTTCCCGTTGTCCGAAAACCCTTTGAGGAGGTTTGACAAAAAGCCTGAGCCTGTGATCTGGCGGCTGTCAGCAACATATTCTGCCGTCCCTTCCATCAATAGCTGTTGGAACAGAAACCGGTATCCTTCATCCGGTGTTGTAACGTCCTTGAAGTCCATTCCCTTCTCGAAGAAAAAGTTGTGCTGCATGTCATGGAAAATTTCATGGGTGGAGATGAGTTTGGCGGTTTCAAAATCTTCCTGATAACTGCCTGTCAGACAATTGAGCGCGAGATAGAAACGCCCGGACACGGCAAACCCTCCGCAAGGGTTCCCAATGACAGACAAGATAAGGTCGCCCTCATATTCAAGGTCTTCAGGCAGGTAAGGGGCCAGCGTTTCACCAACAAAAGCTTCGATTGCGGGCCCTTGTTCCTTAAAAAAAGCAACCACTGTTTCAAACTTGGCTTTGTCTTCAATGATGGGTGCAAAGCGGAACACATCTTTCTCTGGCACTTGGCAATGTGATGCAGCCTGCAGGCTCGTAACAAAGGCGTTGAAATTCCGCTTATCAGACATGCTGGAATGATGCTCAATCTGGCTTTGAAGCGGCGCATAGGTGCGGAGAAATTTCTCGTCTACCTCGTTGCCCGTGCACACTATATCGAGAAGATACTCGGCGTATGATGCATCCACAGTGACCTTGATATCTCGAGCGGAAACGCTCATAGGCGTGCAGAGAGCTAGCGCTAAAGCGAGCAGCCATTTGAGGCTTGGGCAGGTATGCCAGAGGCGAGTTTTGAGAGAAAATGGGCGCATCATGTCTTTTGTTGTCCTCCTGTCGGTGGGCGGTGTTCTACCCTTTTTGATTTGGTTTTGAGCGGGCGCAGTGCACCCCACCCCGGCTCCGATGTCAAGATGTCCAAACTGCGTACTTGAGTGAAAAACTCGTGGCGTCACACCACCTTAATATTTGTGCTGCACACCCTAGTTGCCGGTACGTGAAGCAGCAAAATAGCGAGGGAATTGATGCTGGGGCCTTTGCTCGGAGGAAACGATGGTCCGGCGGTTGAGCGGATCAATCCACTTGGTTCAGCACCGCTTGTATTGGTATGCGAGCATGCGTCCAACCGCT